>NZ_JRKB01000012.1:0-204078 GCF_000800945.1 Plesiomonas sp. ZOR0011 | reverse complement strand
CTCAGGCAGAGATTAAGCGGTTGCAAAAAGAGCTGAAGCGAGCCACCGAAGAACGTGACATTCTAAAAAAAGCCGCTGTAGATTCAATTGTTCAACGCAACAACCATGTGAAAGCATGCCGTTGCGGAGGATTGTTGAATGAAGCGAACATTTACAGCAAAGGAAAAAGCGTTTGTTTTTGATCTGTGGAAGCGCGGAACAGGCTTCAGCGAGATAGCGAGAATCTTGGATTCTAAACCCGGCACAATTTTCACCATGCTGAGGGACTCGGGAGGCATCAAACCGAGCGAGCGCCGTCGAGCAGTAGCTCACCTGACGTTATCTGAGCGTGAGGAAATTCGAGCCGGTCTATCGGCACGAATGAGTATTCGAGCCATAGCACGCTCCCTTAACCGCTCTCCTTCAACAATATCACGGGAAGTTCAACGCAATCGTGGCAGACGCGGCTACAAAGCTGTTGATGCCAATAATCGCGCTAATCGAATGGCCAAAAGACCCAAGGTATGCCTTCTGGAGCGGAATCCGCAACTGCGAAATCTGGTGCAGGAAAAACTCGAGTTAAAATGGTCTCCGGAGCAGATCTCTGGGTGGCTAAGAAGGACGTTCCCCCGCCAGAACATGATGCAGATATCCGCTGAGACGATTTATAAAACGCTGTATTTTCGCAATCGGAGTGCGCTGCACCATCTGCTTGTTAAACATCTTCGCCGGTCTCATAGCCTGCGCCATGGAAAACGCCATACACGCAAGGGAGAAAGGGGCACTATCAATATCGTGAATGGCATATCAATCCACGAACGCTCCAAGCACATCGATAACCGACGATCATTCGGTCACTGGGAGGGAGATTTGGTGTCCGGCACTAATAACTCTCACATAGCCACACTTGTAGATAGGAAATCGCGCTATACCGTTATTCTCAAGCTAAATGGAAAGGATGCAGGGTCAATAAATCAAGCGCTTATAGACAAATTTCAGGAACTTCCACCCACGCTCAGGCTGTCCTTGACGTGGGATCGCGGTATGGAGCTAGCCAAGCATCTGGAGCTTACCGCCAGTACAGGAGTCAAAGTTTACTTCTGTGATCCTCAAAGTCCCTGGCAACGGAGCACGAACGAGAACACCAATGGTCTGATACGACAGTTTTTCCCTAAAAAGACATGCCTTGCCCAATATTCCCAGCAGGAGCTGGATAAGGTTGCAGCCCAACTAAACAGCAGGCCGAGGAAGACCCTGAAATTTAAAACACCAAAAGAAGTTATTGAAAATGGTGTTGCGTTGACAAGTTGAATCTACAGTGTTCCAGAAAATAGCCGCGTTCATTGAAAAATTCAAAGGTGTAGGTGGTAAGGTTTAAAAGTATTATTGTGTTAGAGCAGACAAATCTGCTCTAACACATATCAAACGTGAGTTTAAAACATCTAACCGAACTCCGCGCTCTATTAATAAATAAATGCCAGTATAGCTCTTATCATGAAATCAACACTTATCAACTGAACCATAAGCATGTAAATAATTATTATCAATGCAAAATGAATTACCTGCATACCACATCCTTACACTAATTAAATAGGGAAGCACAAATGTAACAACATGAAACGCAGCCACAATTACAATTGCATGACAATATATAATTTATTATATAAAACATGAAAAGAGAAACTCTATCGCATAAAGAAACACAAAAAAACTATAGTCTCACTTTAGATACAAAAACTAAATAAATGAAATAGAGTAGCAGAGTATTCTAGATGGGACTAATTAAGAACACATTCATAAAATAGTGATAACCCTCCTACAATAGGAGGGTTATCATAGTCTAGCTGTCAAAAAACAACCAATTGTTGTACGCAACCATTTATTTAGTTGTTTATAAAATAAATGTGGCCACTTGATTTTTAAGATTATCTGCTTTTTCTTTCAATGTTTTTGCCTGTTCCAAATCACGCGTTGCACCTAAGGCTATTTCATCTGTAACATCTTTAATTGCTGTGGTATTTTGTGTAATTTCTCCGGTCACCTGTGTTTGCTCTTCAGCCGCGGTGGCAATTTGGCTAGCCATATCCGAAATTAGTGTAACAGCCTGAGTTATTTCATCAAGCGCTAGTGCTGCGGCATCAGCATCCTTCACACTATCACTCGCCAAATTTTGACTGATTTGCATCAGACTTACAGCGCTAGCTGTGGTCTGTTGCAGAGTATCTATCGTGGCATGAATCTCCTGTGTAGAATCTTGGGTACGACGGGAAAGTACCCGAACCTCATCTGCAACGACTGCAAAACCCCGCCCTTGTTCACCTGCACGCGCTGCCTCAATTGCAGCATTCAAAGCCAGCAAATTGGTTTGTTCGGCAATACTTTGAATTGTTGATAATATCCCTGAAATTGCTTGAGCATGTTGATGAAGGGCTCCAATTACCACTGTTGCCTCACTCATTTCATTGGCTAGATTATTGATAGATTGACGGCTTTTATTCACGAGTATCTTACCTTGCTCACTACTAGCAGTAGATTGCTGTGTTGCAGTCGCGGTTTGCTCCGCACTAGCGGCGATCTCTTGGGTTGCACTAGCCATCTCAGTTACAGCAGTCGCAACCATAGTGACATCTTGCTGCTGACGTTGTAATTCACCAACTGTTTTTTGATTGCTGAACAAACTGCGGTCAGCGTCTTCATTTAACTCAGTGGCTAGAATGCGAATATCAGAAATCAGTTTATGTTGGCTACCAACAAAACGATTAAAGCTGCTAGCTAATTGTCCCACTTCATCGTGAGTTTTAACTACAATGCGTTGAGTGAGATCACCATTACCATTCGCAATACATGCTAATGCATGTGTAACATTAGCTAACGGGCCAAGAAGAAAGCTAATGAGGTAGGCGATAGCTGAAAGGCTACACACTAAAACCAGCAAAGCCAATCCGAACTGACTTAATAGCAAAGTATGCAGGGGTGCTTCTAAAGTATCTTTATCAAGTATTAAAATGAGATCCCAGTCAGTATTTGGTATATCAACCGCCCATAACAACTTATTACGCTGCTCTTGCTCGAAATAGAATGAATGAAGTTCTTGGCCATTTTTAACTTGTCTAAGTTGTTCACTGTTTAGGTCGTTATCTAACTCAGAAGCTTGACTCAATGAGGCCCGACTGCCTCTCGCTGCAATGATACTGCCATCATTATGTAAAAGAATCGCCATACCATCTGCTGGAAGTGACATTTCACTAATACCTGATATTAGAGATTGGATAGAGATATCTCCGCCAATAACACCACTTTCTACTGGTCGCGTAATGGTAATTACTAAGCTATTTGTAGCAGCATCTAAGTACGGCTTAGTTATTTTTTCTTGCCCATGTTGCTTAGTTTCCTGATACCAACTACGAGTTCGAGGGTCAATACCGCTAAGATCTAAGGCAGGATCGGAGTCAAATACTGTACCGTTATCAAGTCCAAGGTAGACTAGCTGAAAGTCTCCAGCATTTTTCGCTTGCTCCAGAGCTGTCTCGACTTGCCCTTCCTCTATACTGTCTACAGACTTAATAATATCTTGTCGGTTCTTAAGCCAATCACTGATACTTTCCGCTTGGAGTGTACCCAAACGAACTACTTGTTCATATGCGCCCTCAAGCAAAATATTTTTTTGTGACGCGTAGCTGCGCCACGATAGCAAAACTATAGCTACCCCCATAGCGAGGAACAACGAAATAAGTATTTTTAATCGCAACGACATTGTTCTCATAAAGTTGTCTTCCCTGATTCTTGATAATTAACGTGTTGTTCTACGTATGTTTATTTCTATAGCGGCAATCTAGTAAAAATCTATAGGGGCAGAAAGCTTTTTTCAGCTGCTAAAGCGAGAACGGATCAAACGAAAAATCTACTCAACACGAGATGAAGCGCGAAGTGATGTGTTTGATTACATTGACATATTTTACAACAGTAAACGCAAGCATGGCTCCAATAATCTACTGTCGCCGGTAGAGTATGAAAACCTTTACCAAGAACGGCTAGGAAGTGTCTAGTTTATTGGTGGCGATTCATATGAACCTTCATTGATAGCTTTATCAATTGAGAGTCTAAGTATTAATACATTCATATTACCTCGTTTGATATTGGTAGGGGAAAGGCTTGTCTATTGATTGAGTATAGGGTATTTCCAATAAGTTAGCTTTGCAAACTGGACTCGTTTCAGAAATGGAGTGGGGCTGAACACTCCTTATATCACGAAAATTTCTAATGAAGTTATGATAAAAGTCAGTAGTTTCATTTTTTACAGTGCTTGATTGTGACCCTTAATGTGCGCAGTTGCAATAATTCAACTACAATGTATATATGATTGAGTACTATAAACTTGATCATATATACAAGTGGTCTGGTCTCAGTGCCGATGCCAATCATTACCTGTCTTTAATTGTTTTTAACCTCAAGCCATCTAGCGTTTGGAGACAGTGAGTAGCATTCTCATTTTTATTTCCGTATTGGGGGCGTGAATGCGTTCATGAATAGTATGCAGGTAATTGATAGTACAGATGGTTTTCACTATCAGTTTGAATTCACAATTGAAACTGATGAAATTCTAGGCGTTCCGTTTAGAACGGTTTCTTGCAATATGTATATTGATCAGCACTTTGCGATTCAGTTCTTTGTCGATGAGATCTGTCTAACTATTGATAATATCGAGATTCGTAAAGGAAAAAGAGTGATCAGGTTACCACTTGAATGTATTTTTTTGTTCGATGAGATGGCTATCGAAGGTTAGCGAGTAACTACGAGCTAAGTTTAAAAACTTACAAGTTATTTAGTGAGCTTTAAATTATATTTCCATATGCAACTTTGGCATACTCTATCGCTATAAAACACCACCATTATTTAAATTGAAATGATTCGAAACAAAAATGCCATGCTGTATTAAAATAGTGAGCGGAGCTCTCTTTACTGTTAGTTAATTTATTAATATTCTCTAATCATACTTTATTTTTTTATGTTGGTTTCTGTGAAGAGAGTACTTACTCTTGTGATTTCTACTTTACTTACGTGTTTAACTGCATCATTAATGCTTGGTTTTTTCCCTGCACGAAGTATAAGTCATGCGATTTCACTAGCTGAGAATCATTTTCATTGGATGGTGTTTTTTGTCCATATATACCTTGGTGCCAACTTAATCATTTCTCAAATCATTGTTTTTACAACAGTTTTTTTATCTTGTTCGCTATTCTTCTGTGTGGTGAGAGGCATACTTATCTTGGCTATCGGAGAAACTGTGTTTGTGTGTGTTAACAAGATGAAGTGAGTGTGTATTTTGAGCCATTATTCTCTGATTACGTAATTTTCGGTCATGTGTTCAACATGGTGATCAGCTTATAAACTATTCACTTTTATCACAGAGATCATGACGGCTAAGATTGATATAAAGTGCTCACTTTGTCAGCAAACAGAATCTGTGAAAATGCATGGATTGGGAACTACCTGGCTTAAACCTTACCGCTGTCAAGTATACTGACGTAGTTTTCAACTCGAGTAAGAATACCGTACCTGCCAGTAGGGCATTAGCGCACAAGCTATTGAATTTTCAATGATTAAAGCAGGTATCCGAGATGCTGATCGCGTACTGAAATTAGCGTCCATGCCGTTGTATGCACACTAAACACTCTCGCCGAAAAACGTAACCTCGCTTGCGCTGGATAACGACAATTCCGCTTATTTATGAAATCAATGAAATGTGGTCATTTATCGGCAATAAAAAGCAGCCACACTTGGAGCCTCGTCTTAAGGGCATCATTGCGCATGCATATGAACGGTAAAGTAAAAATACACTTCGCAAATGACTTGTTTTGCTACCAGGCTCTAATGTCACTGTTTGGTGTACGGACAATTTCAGTGCTTATGACACTTGTTAAGTGGCAAACACAGCATAGGGAAGCTATACACAGACGCGTTGAGAGTGAAAACCTGAACCTTCGCAACCAGCTAAATCGCAAGATTCTGGGGTACTCAAAATTGGCAGAAATACATGACAAGATCATAGCTACATTCATCGAAAATGAGCACTATGTGTAACGTATTAGCGAATCTCATACATGACCTTTTTGCTGTATAGCTATAGACCCACCCCATACCTACCATATCCGATTGTTTTATATAACCATTTATTTTAAGTTAGTAATGGTGCTAATTGAAGTAATAAACTATATTGACATTAATTCTTTAATCTGTCCGTTATACAGAGCGTCTTATGAAAAAAAGTATGCATTTACTTCTCATCACAAAACCATCATTGCAGGCCAGTGCACTTAGTAGATCATTGAGTGAGAAAACCACTCTAACAGTGAGCATACATAATCTTGCAAACCCACTAGAAACGTTACCTGCAGACCTTACATTGATGCTATTTGATCTATCGAAGATGAATATAAGAGAGGCCAAGATTTGGCAATACCGTATATCAAAGCATCGAAATAACATTAAGACTTTACTCTTCAATGTCCCGTTGAGTATTGAACCTGAGGATATATTATTATGGCCAACGATTAGCGGTGTATTTCATGATATCGATAATGAAAACACTCTTATAAAAGGCATTAATTCTATTATAGGTGGTGAGTTATGGTTATCTCGAAGTTTATGTGGTTTACTGATCGAACACTTGCGTCATAATCAACCAGCACTTGTCAATTACCCAAAACTTACCATTCGTGAAAGAGAAGTACTGGAACAACTTCGTTCAGGTGCATCAAATATGGATATAGCCTGCATGCTTTTTGTAAGTGAGCATACGGTTAAAGCACATATTTACAATTTATTTAGGAAAATAAATGTTCGAAATCGAACGCAAGCACTTAAGTGGGCAACAGAGAACATAAAGAGATAATTGATTAAGAACGAGCAATTTATATAATGGACTAAGACCACATACCATTTATCAGGGATAGATCATGGTAAATATCGGTAAAAACATTAATAGATGGATGACTGACTCAGGTGCCGGGTGTATATCTGTCACATCCTCACTATCAATCAACACAGACGGACGTAGGTACGCAGATGCGGCGGCAGTATTTTTAGGTTTTGATACTAGTACCGCAACAGAAAACTATTCTGATATTTTTTCAAACCCAAGAAATCTTCCTACAGCAATTACTACAATTTTAGCATATGCACAAAGCATGGCCTATTATCATCCGACATCTCAATCACCCAACTTTCTTGCCGAGAGATTAACATCTTATCTTATTGGCGTGGATAAAATTCCATTCTTTAAAATAGTTAAAGATGATTATTCAAAAATAAAAGTCAAACATTACAATAATGACAACATTTCATTTATAAACAACGTTATTTCTTTTATTGATGTAAAAAGTGATATAGAGAAGGCTAAGTTAAAGAGAGAAATCACAGCGATAACTGAGAATGCATTCAATAGACGTATCAATGGAACGAGGGATAACTTACTATCGATATCAATTATTGACTTTTTACGGCCATTAGAACCTAAGTTTTTAATTTATTACATATCCATTCGCATTGAATGCAATAGCATAGGTAAACATGTAATTTCCGAACCTAGTTACATAATCAATAGAGTTGAATATATAGTATCACCAGAAATTATTTATAAATATGCAGATACATTATCGAATTTAGTAATAGTTGACGTCGACGAATGGATTAATGAATCATCATCTTGTTTAAATAATAGAGTTTACACCACATAAAACTGGATGACCATGCCAGATGATATTTTTTCAACTAACGTGTATTAGTCGCGATTTTATCGGACACTGAGCCTTTAAAGATTGAGAGTTACCGGTTTTGGTATGGGTGTTTCTCGCGACATATTTTATCGTTATAGAGAGCTGGTCGATGAAGGTGGCATAGATGCAGTAATAAATCGCAGTCGTCTCACTCCTAACCTTAAGAATCGTACCGATGAGGCTACCGAGCGAGCTGTTATTGATTACGCTATCACATGCCCAGTTTACGGTAAGCACCGGACCAGCAACGAGCTACGTAAACAGGACATGTTTATTTCAGGGAATAGCGTTCGTTCCGTCTGCTTACGCCACAACCTCGAGAACCTCAAAAAGCGCCTTAAAACATTGGAGGATAAGGTCGACCGTGATGGCATAGAATTGACTGATAGCCAATTGCTGCACTGGAGCGTAAAGCCAGCTATGATGAAGCCTGTGGTGTAATTGAAACCGCCCATCTAGGATATCTGGGTTCACAAGATACGTTCTACGTGGGTAAGCTGAAAGATATCTGACGTATCTATTATCAGACGTTCGTTGATATATACTCGACGGTGGCTCACTGCAAGCTCTACGTATCCAAAACGCCAATTACAGCGGCTGATTTACTGAATGATCGTGTACTAGCGTTTTATATGTCTCATGGTCTGCCGATGCTAAGGATACAGACAGACAGAGACACAGAATACTGTGGAGAAGTGGGGCAGCATGATTAGCAGCTTTATCTGGCGATAAATGACATTAAACACACCAAAACGAAGGCAATGTCATCGCAGACCAATGGTATCTGCGGACGCTCCATAAAACAATACTTAACAAATTTTATCAGATGACGTTCCGTAACAAATCATGTGGTAATCTTGATACATTACAATCTGATCTTGATGAATGGTTAGCCCACTATAATACTATAATAATGAGCGAACCCCTCAGGAAAAAATGTGCTGTGACCGGACGCCAATGGAAACTTTACTTGATGAAAAACGTACCTGTAATAAGATAAATTTAAACCAGATGTAATCTGACAGACACCAGCATAAATAATCGGTAACTGTCAGATCAGGTCTAAGCTAATAAAACTAACGTATCACTGCGTTTTTAACTTTGAAAGCAATAAGTTCAATGCATCACCTCTACAACTAAGATCTGAGGATTTTGACATAACCTCATACATTCGAGTCTCCAGTAATTCTGATATTGCATTAGCGTCCATCACATTGGACTCAATTTCTTTGACTGCTTCAGCTTGTTCTGACGTAGCACATGCTACTTGTTCGGATTGAGAATCTAAAGCATTAAAAGAAACAATTAATGACTCGAGCATATGATTTATTTCATTCATTTTCTCTGTCGCTTGATTGGAAACATCTCTATTTTCTAACATATCATTAGCGACAGAATGAGTATTTCTTTGGATTCCATCAATAATCTCTTCTATACTTAAAGTTGACTGCTGCGTCTTGCTCGCAAGGCTTCTAACCTCGTCAGCAACGACTGCAAATCCTCTTCCATATTCACCAGCTCGCGCAGCCTCAATTGCAGCATTTAAAGCCAATAAGTTTGTCTGATCAGCTATCTCTCGAATGACACTTAGTACTTTCCCTATCTCTTTTGCATCAGAGATTAATGCCCCAACACCTCTTTCAGATTCTACTAAATTTTCATTTAAACTAGATACTTTATGTTTTGTCTCATTGGCTTTTTCTTGAGATAAAATCACAAACTCCTTGGCTTGATTAATACCAAGCCTCGTTAATTCAGCATTTTCAGAAATATCTCTAATGACATGGCCCATTTCTGTTGTTGCTGTGGCAATAACAGTTAACTGCCCTCTTTGCACTGTAATGCTATCAATTGATTCTCGAAGAGACGAGTTTACATCATGTATTTCTTGGCATGTATTATTTGAAACTTCTTTTGACTCATCAATTAAACTACGTATTTTTTCATTGTAACGATTAAACCCTAAAGCCAAACTACCGATTTCATCATTAGAATTTATTTTTATCCGATGAGTCAAATCACCCTCACCTTTAGATATCTCATCAATATATAAATTCAATTCGCTCAGATTATTAAGCGATCTGTTCAATATAATCACGCACGTAGTAGATGCTAAAATTATAATCAGTAAGAAAACAGCAACCACCTTAAGAAGAAGATTATTCAACTCATGATTCACCTTACTACTTGGAACTAAAATTGAGACATTCCAATTAAGAGCGGGACGTATTAAATCAAGAGATTTAGTTCTAACAAAATAATCTGTTCCATTGAGCTCAGTTATTGTCAACTCTCTACTTGATTTTGATATTTCATTCCAAAACGCGGGGTTACTCTTATTTATATTATTCAATGTTAATTTAGATAACTCATTAGCATCCACCCCTGTATATAGGATGATCTTCCCACTATTATCTGAGACTATAATCTTAGCTAACTCGCCATACTTTGTATTTCCTATCAATATATTCTTGAGTTCCTCTAGCTTTAGATCAACGCCGCTAATGAACTGCAATTCCCCATTATCATATATAGGAGAGTAAATTGCCCCTATCATATTGCCAGTGCGAATATCAATAACTGTTGAGGCCCATGATTTTTTTTCTTCTATTGACCTAATCCACCAAGGACGACTTGTTAGATCCCTATCTTTATCATAATATCGTCCATTGATGTCAAAATACTCTCCACTTGGTGTTGCGAAAAATAACGTTTCAATCTCATTACTTATTAAGTTATTTTTCTTTATTGTATCAATAATGTCGTCTAACTGCGGACCATTGATATTTATTGACTCATGTTTTCTTCCTCTAGCGAACTCATTTAACTCTATGTCGTTAGATAATACATCTACAGTCATCATGTACTTTTCAAAAAATGATTTCGCTGCATTCTTTCTACTCAATACTATATCATCCATTTCACGAGAAGCATTTTCCTTTATTTGCTTAGCGTATTGTAAAAAGAGCAAACTGCCAAAAACACAGCATAAAATAGCAATTGATATAGATATTGATATAGCTACGCGCCTTGACAATCTGTTACTCATGGTTTTATTTTCCGATATAAGTTAGGTGTTAGATATAGAGATATATCGGCATCTGTTATTATATTATTATCATGAATTTTATGTGTGACATAATATCATGACAGCACCATATGCAATTAATCCCTCAGTGTTTACATGCTCGTGTATAACTAAGTGTGTGGGAACTTCCTTCATGGACCTCTAGGATAATTGCATGAGGAAACGGACTCAACTGCACATGACTTTCCCCCTAGGTTAATAACAACTCCATGACAACCCCCACCCAGGAAAGATCAATCCTCGTAGCAAGAATTACTATATTATAAATCACAACGTCCGTCAGCAGTAAAATTAATTCAAATACACAACATCCACACCCGACTTCATCATATGTATGACGCTTGCCATTGTAATAAAACCTTCATAAATCACATAATGAAATAACACAACATTCTATTGTAGAATATTGTCGCTATCCTGATAAAAGTAAAAATGCACTCACACTTTAAAACTTTACGAGGTAGATTGATGTTTTCCTTTGAGCAATCACAATGCTGCTTCATGGTTATAGATAGCGATGAGGCTCGAAGAAACGCTCTCAATATAATATTTCATTTCATTGGCGTTGATATGGAAGCAGTTACAATCGAGCACCTTTTAACAACTGAAAACATAAAAGAAAGATACTCAGGTATTATTGTTGGGTTAATTGATGACACAGTCGAATCAAAAGAAATATCTCGCTATCTAGAAGTTAAAGATAGCCCTCCAGTCATTTTAATTTCAAATAAAACCAATGATAATATAGTTACTACCAATTGTGCCGGTGTACTTTTCGAACCATTTAATTACATGAACGTCATTGAAGCTATAAAGCATTGTCATAATATGTCCAATAAAAAATTAATAACAAAAAAAACGAGCATAGAAATAGAAACGGTTTGCTAAGAGCCCTTGTTGGGAACAGTTATGTTATTAAAAAGCTAAGACGACTAATTGTGAAGGTAGCACCTACAGATTCAAATGTTATGATTTTTGGTGAATCAGGTACTGGAAAGGAGATTGTCGCCCGTAATATTCATCAATACTCTGATAGACACGAAAAGCCATTTATAGCAATAAATTGCGGAGCAATTCCATCAGAGTTGCTAGAGAGCGAATTATTTGGCTATGAGAAAGGAGCATTTACAGGCGCAATCTCATCACGTAAAGGTAAATTTGAGTTAGCTGAAGGTGGAACAATATTTTTAGATGAAATAGGTGATATGCCAACATCTATGCAGGTTAAGCTATTACGAATTTTACAAGAAAAAACCTTTGAGCGAGTAGGTGGAAACAAAACGATAAGTTTAAATGTTAGGGTTATTGCGGCAACACATCAGAAATTAGAAAACATGGTACTTACCGGTCGATTCAGGCAGGATTTGTATTACCGGATTAATGTTTTCCCAATTGAGGTTCCCTCCCTTAAAGAGCGCATTGATGACATTCCTTTATTAGTTAATTATTTTATCGAAAAACTATCACCTGTAGGTGTGAAAATAGATTTTACACCCGACGCATTAAGTTCGCTATGTAAATATGAATGGCCTGGAAACATCAGGGAGCTTTCAAACTTAATAGAAAGATTAACTATCACCCACCCTAACCAGTTAATTAGCTTTCTTGAACTACCAGACAAATACAAAAATAAGGAAAGTGTTTTTGTTAACTCAGAAGAAAGCAGTGCAGACCATTATCTTTCTACATCATTAGAATACAAAGAAAAGTATTTTGAAGGATTGACATTGATTCCTCCTGAGGGAATTGTGCTTAAAAACAAAATCAATGACATTGAGTGTGATTTTATTAACAAAGCTTTAAAGGTAGAGTCAGGTGTTATTGCTAGAGCAGCAAACCGGCTAGGAATGAAACGAACCACTTTAATAGAAAAAATGCGAAAGCACGGCATATCATATAATGAATAATCTATTTTAAGATCAAAAAATATAGCTTAACAATTTCAAGCATGTAACGTCAATATAAGAATATGCCTATCATTAACCATTCACTTTTCAATTGATATTGCATTGGCTTATTTGGCGTTATATAACATAGCTCACGTACTGACAGCTTGATTTTTCCCTCGTTCTTTTGCTAAATATAGATTTTTATCAGCTAGCTCTATTAACGTCATTTGCTTGCTCGTTGCATCTATATTACTTGTGACTGCACCAACACTTACCGTAATAGAAACAACACCCTTTGGCGTGTTTATTTTTTCTTTTCTAGCCAAACGTACAATTGAATCTGAAATTGATTTAACTTCTATTTCAGTAACATTGAATAAAACAACAACGAATTCATCACCACCATATCTTGAAAATATAAAATCATACCCATAAAATAAAAAACCTAGTGAAGACGCTAGATTTATTAAGCACACATCTCCTATATGATGTCCGAATGAGTCATTTATAAGTTTAAAGTCGTCAATATCAAAAATTATGACAGACATAGTTTTGTTTGTAGTGGCGTTTTTTGCAAGAGCCATATTTAATTGATATTCTAAGCCTCTCCTATTTGCTATATTAGTTAATGAATCTATAAAAGCTAGCGCTTCTAATTCCTCTGCCACTTTATTAAGTTGCTTATTCCTTTTAACTAACTCATTATTCATCTCGATGATTTTGTTGTTTAACCTCAATCTCACAATGCTCTGTGAAACAATATAACCTAGCATGAGAAGATTATTTGCTTTTTTCTCACACAATGGCTCCGCACTTAATAAATTATCGCATGCCATCCATCCAATAGGTTGTGCCCCATCCCAAAGAGTAATATAACCACTCCATCCAACTCCTACATTTTCAAAGTTATACTGAAGCTCTATGTCATTTTTGAACGCCATAGGAGTTCTAGATTTCAACATTTCAAGAGCAAATGGATGCCTATTGATTGAGGTTATAAAGTTTGACTCATTCACTACTAAACCATCATTATCTGTCCCATACGTACCTCTTACGATATATTCACTATCGAGTATAAATATAGCCATCCGGTCCACATCCAATTTTGATATGGCCCCCTCCACAGCTATTTTATAAATATCATCTTCCGACTTTGCCCTGCTCAACTGAAATGTTATCTCATGTAACTCATTTAATTTATCTATATAATCTTTTTTTGTAATATCCATATCACCCTCATCCTTATTAAGGATAATAACAGTCCAATCGTCGGGTTAATCTCATTGAGAGTTATCATCATGAAACACAATTTTATAATATATAATGAGATGTGAAACTATGAATATACCTAAATTGTGATTTATTACTATTTTATTCATCACAACCATTAACACCAGACATTAGAATTATAGGCTATAATATTATTAAACAGCAATAAAATATTAATTATGTTACACTAAAGATAGAAGCAACCACGCAGGACACTTTTACCGAAAAGGTATCGCAACACCTTGTATGCAACAAAGCTCACACAACTCTACCTTGTTGTTATTAACTATTACATTAGCACTTACTCACGCCTTATCAACGATAGAGTTAATAATATATTCATTAATCAATGGAAATAAGACTAACAACTTCCTACCTATATTTCTATTATTATAGAATGAGATAGTTTGTTGGTGAGCTTACTATTTATAGTGGGTTATTTCAGTATGCATATAAATGTCACCATGAGTAGTGTTACAGGAGGAACAAAAACGCCAAATGCCACGTCAATATAACGTGAAGTTAGGGTTGAAATAAAAGAGCATCCATTTTAGTGGATGCTCTTCAAATACTATTTATTTGCTTATTTAGAAAGACTATCAATGTAATCAGCGTACCACTGCATCATTTCTCTACGTCCATCCAAATACTGAGCATGGTTATACGTACCACGAATACTGTTTTTATCCACATGTGCAAGCTGTGTCTCAATCCAAGCTGTATTGAAACCTTGCTCATGCAGAATCGTACTCATCGTGTGTCGAAAACCATGTCCTGTCACTCGACCTGAATAACCAATACGGCGAACAAGGACTGTTAGCGCCATATCGCTCATTGGTTTTTTAGGATCATTGCGACCTGGAAATAAAAGAGAATGGATACTCGTTATTGGGCGAAGTTGGTTAAGTAAATCAATAACTTGATTAGACAAAGGGACCATATGTGGTCGTCCCATTTTCATTCGCTCTTTAGGTATATGCCAAAGCTTTTTTTCAAAATCAAACTCTGACCATTCAGCTTTACGTAATTCTCCAGGCCTCACTCCAGTAAGCATCGTCAGTTTCATAGCAATTTTTACTAAGATGCTACCGCTGTACGTTTCAAGCGTCCGAAGAAAATCAGGTAACTCATCTTTCATGAGAAAGGCATAGTGCTCCTTCTCATGAACTACAAGAGCACTAGCCAAATCAGGCGCAGGATTATACTCAGCACGACCAGTTACAATCGCATACTTCCAAACTTCACCACATCGTTGGCGAACTTTGCGAGCTTTCTCTGTTGCACCTCTTGTTTCTAGCTTTGAGAGTACCTCCAAAAGCTCAAGTGGCTTAATATCCTTGATTGGCCGATGTCCAATAAAAGGAAATACATCCTTTTCGAAAGTACGCATCATCTCTTCACGATATGATACTGACCAGCGGTCAAACCTCCGTGTATACCATTCTCTAGCTATCACCTCGAATGAGCTTTCTACCTCAAGCTGGCGAGATAGCTTTTCCAGTTTTCTCTCCTGACCTGGATCTTTCCCTTCAAGTAGCAATTTTTTTGCTTCTTCACGTCGAGAACGAGCTTGAGCTAAGGAGATATCAGGATAGACACCAATCGCAAGTAATTTTTCTTTGCCTGCAAACCGATACTTAAGCCGCCAATACTTTGAACCGCTTGGATTAACAAGTAGATACAGTCCACCGCCGTCACTAAGCTTAAATGCCTTGTCTTTAGGCTTTGTCGTA
Organism: Plesiomonas sp. ZOR0011; assembly: GCF_000800945.1. Classification (NCBI taxonomy): domain Bacteria; kingdom Pseudomonadati; phylum Pseudomonadota; class Gammaproteobacteria; order Enterobacterales; family Enterobacteriaceae; genus Plesiomonas; species Plesiomonas sp. ZOR0011. The sequence continues at coordinate 188,345 of NZ_JRKB01000012.1, read as the reverse complement.
TCGATTTGTCGTATTGTTAATTTCATAGGGGGTACCTCCCAAATAGGGGTATCTATATACCCCTATTCGTACCCCCACAGTTGGCTTGACCGACGTAGAGGCACGTTGAACTCAGTTGAGTAATAAAATAGAAAAAATGCTTATTTTACAAGGGGTAATTGAGTTCAGGAGACTTAGAGAGGGGTAGGTTTGGAGCGGGTGAAGGGAATCGAACCCTCGTATGCAGCTTGGGAAGCTACCGTTCTACCATTGAACTACACCCGCACACGCCGTAATTCGAAAACGATTATAACCCCCTGCCTGCGCACTGCAAGCCTAAAGAGGCTTAACTGATTGAGAATTAAGCAGGAAAAAGTATGGATAATTGTTTCCGTGCAGCATATCGCATTTCTGCATCATCGCTCGCAACCGTGATGTCTAGTGCCACCCTCACCGTCCGCACGCCACTTCAGATACCAACTGTTGCTGCCCATAAAAAAACGGAGCCCATAGGCTCCGTTTTCTGGTTCTTAGCGTAACGCGTCTAACTTATTTTTGCAGACGCATCGCAGGGAACAGGATTACGTCACGGATGCTCGGCGCGTTCGCGAAGATCATCGCCAGACGGTCGATACCGATACCTTCACCGGCTGTTGGTGGCAGGCCGTATTCCATCGCCATGATGTAGTCAGCATCGTAGTGCATCGCTTCGGCATCACCGGAGTCACGCTCTACCAGCTGCTGACGGAAACGACGATCCTGATCTTCTGGGTCGTTCAACTCGGAGTAAGCATTCGCGATTTCACGCGCACCGATGAACAGCTCGAAGCGGTCAGTTACGGTTGGATCTTCATCGTTAGCACGTGCCAGCGGAGAAGTTTCTGCTGGGTGCTTGGTGATGAAGGTTGGCTGAATCAGGCAATGCTCAGCCAGCTCTTCGAAGATCTCAACTTGCAGACGACCTACGCCCCACTGTGGCTGGTACTTGATACCGTGCGCATCACAAGTCGCACGTGCAGCTTCCAGCGTATCCAGCTGATCCATGGTCAGGTCAGTATACTTCACAGTCGCTTCCGCTGGAGTCAGACGGTCGAACGGCTTACCGAAGTCATACACGTGGTCACCGTAATGAACGGTGGTGCTGCCCAGAATGTTCATGGCCAGTGTACGCAGCATGTCTTCGGTCTTGTCCATCAGATCGTTGTAGTCAGCATACGCCTGGTAGAATTCCAGCATGGTGAATTCTGGGTTGTGACGAGCAGACAGACCTTCGTTACGGAAGTTACGGTTAATCTCGAACACACGCTCCATACCACCGATCACCAGACGCTTCAGGTACAGCTCTGGCGCGATACGCAGGAACATTTCTTGATCCAGTGCGTTGTGGTGAGTCGCAAATGGCAGTGCAGTGGTACCACCCGGAATTGGGTGCAGCATCGGGGTTTCCACTTCCACGAAATTCTGCTCTTCCAGATAACGACGGATGCCGCTGATCACTTTAGAGCGGATTTCGAAAGTACGACGAGATTCCGGATTGGTGATCAGATCCAGATAGCGCTGACGATAGCGCATTTCCATGTCTGACAGGCCGTGGAACTTGTCTGGTAACGGGCGCAGTGCCTTGGTCAGCAGACGTACGTCTGAACAGTGGATTGTCAGCTCGCCGGTCTGAGTCTTAAACAGCTTACCGCGTGCCCCGATGATGTCGCCCATGTCCCATTTCTTGAACTTCTCGTTGTAAACGCCCTCTGGCAGCTCATCACGAGATACATACAGCTGGATCTGACCACCCATATCCTGCAGGGTAACGAATGCAGCTTTACCCATGATACGACGAGTCATGATACGGCCCGCAACAACCACTTCTTTACCCAGTGCTTCCAGCTCTTCCTTAGACTTGTCGTCGAAGGCAGCATGCAGGTCACCGGAGATGCTGTCACGGCGGAAATCATTCGGGAAAGCAATCCCTTCTTCACGCAGAGCTGCCAGCTTCGCGCGTCGGGTTGCCATCTCGCTGTTCAGATCTAATGTACTTTCTTGCTCAAGATTTTGTTGTTCAGACATGGGAGTTCCTTACAATCCGGCTTTCAAACTGGCCTCAATAAAGCGATCTAAATCACCGTCCAATACCGCTTGTGTATTGCGGTTTTCGATTCCTGTACGCAAATCCTTGATGCGGGAGTCATCCAGAACGTAAGAACGAATCTGGCTTCCCCATCCGATGTCAGACTTAGTGTCTTCCATCGCTTGCTTTTCAGCATTTTGTTTCTGCAGTTCCAGCTCATACAATTTGGCTTTCAACTGCTTCATACACTGATCTTTGTTCTTGTGCTGGGAACGGTCGTTCTGGCACTGAACCACGGTGTTGGTTGGCAAGTGAGTAATACGTACCGCCGATTCGGTCCGGTTTACGTGCTGACCACCGGCACCCGATGCGCGATATACGTCAATGCGCAGATCCGCCGGGTTAATCTCGATATCGATATCGTCATCAATTTCCGGATAAATAAACACGGAGCTAAATGACGTATGACGACGACCGCCGGAGTCAAACGGGCTCTTACGTACTAAGCGGTGCACACCGGTTTCGGTACGCATCCAGCCGTAAGCATACTCACCGCTGATCTTAATGGTGGCAGATTTCACGCCTGCCACTTCACCGTCTGAGACTTCCATAATCTCAGTTTTAAATCCTTTGCTTTCGGCCCAGCGCAGATACATGCGCAGTAACATGCTGGCCCAGTCCTGTGCTTCGGTGCCGCCAGAGCCGGCTTGCAAATCCAGATAGCAATCAGAACTGTCGTTCGGACCGGAGAACATCCGGCGGAACTCGAGCTTGGCGAGTTTGGCTTCCAGAGCGCTTAATTCAGCGACAGCTTCGTTGAAGGTCTCTTCATCGTCCGCTTCAACGGCCAGCTCCAGCAAGCCTTCCACATCTTCCAGGCCCTGATCTAATTCGTCGATGGTGTTAACCACCGCTTCCAGTGCGGAGCGCTCTTTACCCAGCGCTTGAGCACGTTCCGGCTCATTCCACACATCAGGTTGTTCTAACTCAGCATTGACTTCTTCTAGACGCTCTTTCTTGGCATCGTAGTCAAAGATACCCCCGAAGGGTATTGGTGCGCTCAGTCAGGTCTTGAATACCGTTTTTTACAGGATTGATTTCAAACATAGTGATTCGCGTCTTTACTCATCATTTTCGGGCTAAAACAGGTGAAGTCTAGCGGATTCAGGGCCTAAGTTACAGGCCGAGTTACCTTAATGCGGCTCCAGATGCTCCACCAGCAATTGCAGGCTACGGTTACCCCGAAACTCGTTGATATCCAACCGATAAGCCAGGGTCACTTTTCGCACTGACGGATCCGGCCAAATCTGAGTATCGACGTTAAATGCGATCCCATCCAGTAATGGGCCACCGTCTACCGGCTCTAGCAACATTTTCAGGTGTCGCTCACCCACTTTACGCTGCTGCAACAGGTTAAATTCCCCGTCAAACAGTGGCTCGGGGAAGTTTTGTCCCCACGGCCCGGCGGCGCGTAGTAATTCAGCGGTATGCATGCTCATCATCTCTGCCGGCAACGGACCATCAGTCCAAATTTTGCCTTGCAGTGCCGAAGGCTCGAGCCACTCGGTGACAATGTCGGCGAAACAGCGCTGAAAATCGTCGAACCGCTGTTCATGGATGGACAATCCCGCTGCCATCGCATGACCACCAAAGCGTAAAATCAATCCGGGATGACGCGAGTCAATTCGCTCTAACGCATCACGCATGTGCAGTCCGCTGATCGAACGCCCCGAGCCTTTGATAATCCCATCGCCTGCTGGTGCAAATGCAATCACGGGACGATGAAAACGCTCTTTTATGCGTGAAGCTAGAATCCCTACCACTCCTTGATGCCACTCTGGGTGAAACAGTGCAAGACCGAAAGGTAACAAATTATGATCTTGATCTAGTTTCTGGCAAAGATTTAATGCTTCCTGCTGCATACCCTGCTCAATTTCGCGCCGAGTCTGGTTTAAAACGTCCAAATCACAGGCTAACTGACGGGCTGTTGCCATATCGTCACACAAGAGTAATGCAACACCTAATGACATGTTGTCAAGACGTCCTGCTGCATTTAAACGCGGACCCAGTGCAAACCCTAAATCGGACGCCACTAACTGAGTACGATCTTTGTTAGCGATTTCCAGTAGCGCAGTGATCCCCGGACGACAACGCCCAGCGCGAATGCGACTTAAGCCCTGCCAGATTAAAATTCGGTTATTGGCATCCAGCGGCACCACATCGGCCACGCTCCCCAGCGCCACCAGATCCAGCAGCTCGGCCAGATTCGGCTCGGCTAATTGGCGCTCACTGAACCAATTGGCTTCACGCAGATGCGTACGCAGCGCCAACATCAGATAAAATGCGACCCCAACCCCCGCCAACGCTTTGGACGGAAACGCGCATTGCTCCAGATTCGGGTTCACAATGGCATCGGCATCCGGCAGAGTATCGCCCGGCAGGTGGTGATCGGTAACCAGCACCTGAATACCGCGCCGATGCGCTTCTTCAATCCCACTATGCGACGAAATACCGTTATCCACGGTCATGATCAGCTCTGCGCCCAGCGCTTCGGCTTGCACCACCACTTCGGGACTTAAGCCATAACCATCTTCAAAACGGTTCGGCACCAGAAAATTGACCTTGTTCGCCCCCAGGCTTCGCAGCGCCAAGACGCTCAAGGCGGTACTGGTGGCCCCATCGGCATCAAAGTCACCCACAATCGTGATCTGACGCTCGGCCAGCATGGCCTGATACAGCAATTCCGTCGCCGCATCGACACCGTGCAGCAGACGATAATCCAGCATCCCTTTTACTGAGCGCTCCAGCTCTGGCATCGATTGCACGCCACGGCTGGCATAAATTTGCCGCAGCAGCGGCGGCTGCACGGCAGACAGGTGGGCGTCATCCACATGAGGACGCCGGCAAATCTCAACGTTCATCGCTTTCTCGGATCACATGACAGTAGAGAGGGAAAACCAGCCGGATAGCCGACTCAGTCTTACACCTAAGCATGGCGCGCATTGCCAATAGGACAATGCGCAGCCGAAGGGAGTTTATTTGTACGCTTTCAGCACTTCCAGCAGACCTTTCGGATCGCGATAGCCCGGCAGCAGATCGCCATTTGGCAGCAAAATCGCTGGCGTGCCCTGCACCCCAAACTGGTGACCCAAAGTAAACTGCTGCGCAATCACCGATGCTTTGCTGTCTTGCGCCGGCACCTCTTTACCTGCCATCGCATCGCTAAAGGCTTGCTTGCGATCGACGGCAGCCCAAATACCGGCCATTTGGTTGGCCGAGTTTGAGCCAATGCCGTAACGTGGGAAAGCCAGATAGCGCACGGTAATGCCCAGATCGTTGTACTCTTTCATCTCATCGTGCAATTTGCGGCAATAGCCACAGGTGGTATCGGTAAAGACGGTGACCACGTATTTCTGATCTTTGGCCTTGTACACGATCATTTCGTTGTCCATCTTGGCCAGTTGTTGCATCAGCAGCTGGTTGGTCACGTTCACCGGCTGTTGGCCAGTCAGCTGGAACATCGGCCCTTGCAGGATAAACTCACCGTTATCGCTGACATACAGAACACCGCTGTCGCTGAGTACCGTTTTCATGCCCGCCAGTGGCGATGGCTTGATCTGCGCATTGGTGATCCCCAGCGCACTCAGTTTGCTTTGGATCTGAGCATCATCAGCCTGAGCACCCTGCCAGACAAACAGACTCAGTACAGCGGCAGCAGTAAACGTCTTTTTCATGTAAGTATCCTGTTTCCGTTATTCGGTGATGCCCGCGCCAGCAGGCAGCTTAAAATTAAGCACGCGGATGATGCTCTTGATGCAGCTGTTTCAAACGCTCGGTAGCCACATGCGTATAAATCTGGGTGGTGGATAAGTCCGTGTGCCCCAGCAGCATCTGCACTACCCGCAAATCTGCGCCATGATTGAGCAGATGGGTGGCAAACGCATGGCGTAATACGTGAGGCGACAGCTGTTCACTATCAATGCCAGCGCGCACGGCGTAATGTTTTATTCGGTGCCAGAAAGTCTGACGGGTCATCCGGTTACCGCGCTGGCTCGGGAAAACCACATCCGAAGACTGCTCTCCCAGCAAGCTGGCACGGCCATAGGTCAGAAACTGCTCCAGCCAGTATAAAGACTCTTCCCCCATCGGCACCAGTCGCTCTTTGTTTCCTTTACCGATCACCCGTACCACGCCTTGACGTAGGCTCAGACTATCCATGGTCAACCCGACTAGCTCAGACACCCGCAGCCCACAGGCATACAGAAGCTCCAGCATCGCTTTATCGCGCAGCTCCAGCGGTAATTGCGGATCGGGCGCGGCCAGTAAACGCTCCACCAGCGCTTCGCTCAAATCTTTCGGCAAGCGTTGCGGTAATTTGGGCCGCATCAGGATGGCGGTCGGATCATCGGCGCGCAATTTCTCACGATACAAATACTGGAATAACCGGCGTAATGCACTCAGTAAACGTGCGGTACTGCTGGCTTTGTAGCCCTGATCGACCCGCTCGGCCAACAGCGCCTGTAAATCCAGACTACTGACACTCAGCAAAGAGGCGTTACTGCGCGTCAAACGCGCCAATAGCGGGTTGATGTCATGCCGGTACGACGCCAGCGTATTCTCCGACAGATTGCGCTCCATCCAGATGGCATCGAGAAATTGTTCGACCAGTGCGATATTTTGTAATGCGTGATCCTGCTGCACGGCTCCTCCTGTATCGGTATGGGGCTCTACGTTACCGCGCTGTGGCACAATGGCAAGCAAGATCTGCTACACTCGCGGCATTCACCACCCGGATACGGTATGTCACATGAAAATCGGCTTATTCTACGGTTCAACCACCTGCTATACCGAAATGGCAGCAGAAAAAATCCGCGATACGATCGGGGCAGAGTTGGTGACCCTGCACAATATTAAAGACACGCCACTGACCGATATGGCGCAGTACGATGCGTTGATCCTCGGCATTTCGACCTGGGATTTCGGCGAGCTACAAGAAGATTGGGCGACCCGTTGGGCGGAGTTCGACACCCCAGCGCAAACCGCCGCCCTGCAAGGCAAACTGGTCGCCTTGTATGGCTTGGGCGATCAGCTCGGTTACGGCGAATGGTTCTTGGATGCGCTCGGTATGCTGCATCAGAAAGTCAGCGCCTGTGGCGCCCGCAGCATCGGTTACTGGCCCGCTGAAGGCTATGAGTTCAGTGCTTCACAAGCCCTTACCGACGATCAGCAGCATTTCGTTGGGCTGGCGCTGGATGAAGAGAGCCAGTACAGCCAAAGCGATGAGCGTATCCAACGCTGGTGTGAGCAGATCCTCACGGAAATCGCCGAACAGCTGTAAGCGGCGAGAGCCAAAACAAAAACGGCGCCCAAGGCGCCGTTTTGCATTCTAAACTTTCTTTGGCGAGTGATTAAGCCGTTTGCACCTGTGAAGCTTGCTCACGAGCAGGCAACATCAGTGCCACTACCAACGCGATTGCGGTTGGCAGTACCCACGCCATGCTCTTGCTAAACAGTGGCAGGAAGCTCATCACCGACAGATTGACACCCGCCGCCACTGCCGCATCCATCAAGCTGAACACCAGTGCCACACCCAGAACCAAGCGATAGCTCAGCGCTGGATTTCTCAGCCATGGGCGCACGAAAGTCAGCATTACCAGACCAATGGCCAGCGGATACAGCGCGTATAGTACCGGTACCGACAGGCTGATCAAGGTACTCAAACCAACGTTCGCCACCACTGCACAGATAACGCCTAAGATCAGTACCCACTGACGATAGCTCAGTGCAGTCAGGCTAGAGAAGTAATCAGAGCACGCACTGATCAGGCCAACCGCCGTGGTCATACAAGCCAGAATAACGACGGCAGACAAGATCCACTGACCCGGCTGACCGAACAGAGCTTGTACATAAGCAGCAAAGATTGCGCCACCGTTATCCAGACCACCGGCAATCGCGCCAGAAGTGGCACCCAGACGGAACAAGGACACGTACACAAACGCCAGACCCGCCGCCGCAATCAGACCGGCAATGATCAAGTAGTTACAGGTTTGCTTAGTATCGGTGATGCCTTTGCTGCGGATCACATCCACAATCAGCATGCCGAACATCAGCGCCGCAAAGGTATCCATGGTGTTATAGCCATCCAAGAAACCTTTGGTAAACGGCGTTGCGATATAATCACCTTGCGCGGCTTCTACCACGCCTTGCGGCGCAACGACCACGGCAACCGCCAGCACCACCAGCAGCAGGAACAGCACTGGTGTCATCACTTTACCGATGCTGTCGATCAGCGCACCACGGCTCCACGACAGCGCCATCGCGATAGCAAAGAAACCTGCAGTCACCAGCATCTGCACTGTGGCATCCGGCGCAGCAAAATACGGTTTGAGCGCCATTTCATAAGCCACCAGACCGGTACGCGGCGCGGCAAACGCAGGACCAATCACGATGAACAGCAGCACGGAAGCAAAAGTACCGAACCCAGCCGGCAGATCGCGGGTCATGTTCGGCAGACCGCCGCCCGCACGGGCCACGGCAATAATCGAAATCAGAGGTAGGCCGACCGCAGTCGCCAGAAAGCCCAGGGTGGTATACAGCGCATGGTCACCTGCCAGTTGGCCAGCCAACGGAGGGAAAATAATGTTGCCTGCGCCCAAAAAGAAGGCAAAGGTCATCATGCCCAATCCCATCACATCTTGCCATTTTAATGTCTGCTTCACGGCAATACCTCTTATTCACAAAAGTCTGTCGGTCAACACATTTACCAGAATTCAGGCAACAGAAGGCAGTGGCGAAGAAATCACCAGAAAAAACAGTCTGAATAATAAATTGGCTGGTAAACGTGAAAAGTAGTGATGCTTATTTGTCAGGATTCTGCGCCGTATCAGATTGGTAGTACACCCTGTCCGGCTGTTGATTAATTGTTAATCAGAATAACCCGCTATTTACTGTTCACTTACCAGCATCATGTATGATCCGCTTAGGCTGTGCAATGCGATCACATAAAAAGGTAAAAATCTTTTGTGAGATCCTGATAGTTGCAGTGATAACTTCCGTCAGAGTTGTTTATAACCAGTGTATTGTTCTGAGTTTTTTGGGGCGACAACCCAAATTCCAGCAGAATCCGTTGAGGCGCTTTCCCCTCGCGACCACTTACGCTTACATTTTGATAACAAACCCAGCCCTGTTGTTCCGCCGCACTTTGCAACGCCAAACCGGCGCTGTACGGCAGCACCAAACACAAGCGGCCGAGCGGGTTTAACAACGGCCGCGCGGCATCCAGCAAGGCTTGGTGAGTCAAGGTATCGGTATAACGAGCTTGCTCACGCTGGTTATCACGGCAGGCTACCCCAGGGGTAAAATAGGGCGGATTGGAGACAATCAAATCGAACTGCTCGGCCGGCGCTTCGGCGGCCAGCTGCTGCAGCGATAAGTGCTGAATCAGAATTTTATCTGGCCACGGCGATGCCGCGACATTCTCAGCCGCTTGCTGACAAGCATCGGCATCAATATCGATGGCGGTAATCTGTGTGTCAGATGGCGAGCGTTGTGCTAACATCAGCGCTATTAGTCCCGTTCCCGTTCCGATATCCAGAACCTTTGTCACGCCTTGCAGCGAAGCCCAGGCTCCCAGCAGGATCCCGTCCGTGCCGACTTTCATCGCGCAACGATCGTGTGCCACAAAAAACTGCTTAAAGGTAAAGCCATTACGTGGCAATGCTGCTCGCGACGGCGTTGCCGACGCATTAAGAGGCGCAGTGACAGGGGATGAGGATTTATCAGACATGGCAGACTCCGTATTGCGGGCTGCCAAGAATAGGCGAAATACATTAACGCGTGAAGGGGCGTGAAGCAAAACGCCGGCAAGGGTATAATCCCTTCCTCGCAAAAGAGGTGAACCATGGTAGCGACACAATTTTCCGAATTAGATCTTGATCCACGTCTTCTGGCTGCACTGAAGGACAAGGGCTACGAACGCCCAACCGCCATTCAGAGCGAAGCCATTCCTGCTGCCATGGAAGGCCGCGATGTAATGGGCTCAGCCCCTACCGGTACCGGTAAAACCGCCGCGTTTTTGCTGCCGGCTATCCAGCACCTGCTGGACTACCCACGTAAAAAGCCGGGTGCCCCACGCGTACTGGTCTTAACACCAACCCGTGAACTGGCTATGCAGGTCGCCGATCAGGCCCGTGAGCTGGCCGCCAATACCCATTTGGCGATTGCGACCATCACCGGTGGTGTGGCGTATTTGAACCACGCTGAAGTGTTCAGCAAAAACCAAGATATCGTAGTAGCGACCCCAGGTCGTCTGCTGCAGTACATCAAAGAAGAGAACTTTGACTGCCGCGCCGTTGAAATTCTGATCTTTGACGAAGCCGACCGCATGCTGCAAATGGGCTTCGGTCAGGATGCCGAGAAGATCTCTGCCGAAACGCGCTGGCGTAACCAGACCTTCTTGTTCTCCGCTACGCTGGAAGGTGATGCGCTGCAAAACTTTGCCGATCGTCTGCTGAACGATCCGGTGAAGATCGAAGCTGAGCCGAGCCGCCGTGAGCGCAAGAAGATCCTGCAGTTCTACTACCGCGCCGATAATCTGGAGCACAAGACTGCCCTGCTGGCGCACCTGCTCAAGCAAGACGATGTTACCCGCGCGATCGTGTTTGTGCGCAAGCGTGAGCGAGTTCGTGAGCTGGTGGATAACCTGCACCGTCAGGGCATTATTGCCGGTTATCTGGAAGGGGAAATGGCGCAGACCCAGCGTACCCGCGCCATTGATAAGCTGAAAAACGGCGATATCAAAGTGCTGGTAGCGACCGACGTCGCCTCCCGTGGTATCGATATCGATGACATCAGCCACGTGTTTAACTTCGACCTGCCACGCACCGCCGATGCTTACCTGCACCGTATTGGTCGTACCGGTCGTATTGGCCGTAAAGGTACCGCGATCTCGTTGGTCGAAGCGCACGATTTTGACCTGCTGGGCAAAATTACCCGCTACATCAACGAAGAGCTGAAGTACCGCGTGGTCGACGAGTTGCGTCCACAGACCAAAGCGCCGAAGCACGAAGGTCGTAAAGGGCCATCGAAGAAGCAAAAAGAGCGGCAGAAGAAAAAACGCGCCGAGAAGCTGGAGCAGAAAACGGAAGAGAAAACCAAAATCCGGGTTCGCGACAAGAAAAACATCGGTAAGCGTCGTCAAGCGAGTAGCGAAGAGAACGTGGCCGCGAAGCAAAAGCTGGAGGCCGCTGCTCGCGCCGAGCGTAAACGCGCTCTGGCTGCACAACGCGCCGCCGAGGATGAGTACGACGATTAATCGGTCAACGTACCCCACATCCCCATACAACACAGCCCGCCTTGTGCGGGCTGTGTGCTATTTGGCGCTTGCTTGCATTAGAGCTTACGTGAATTAACGTTGTTAGGGTGAACCCCATCCTACCGCCATCACTTACAGCTCCGCATCGCGGCGGAACACCCACTCCAATTCGGTGGATGCCTCTGGGCAGTAGGCATAGCCCTCATAATCAAAATCTTTAAGCTGCTCAGGCTCAGTCAAACGCTCGGTGATGATAAAACGACTCATCAAGCCACGCGCTTTTTTGGCGTAGAAGCTGATGATTTTGTACTTACCGTTTTTGCGGTCTTGAAACACCGGCTTGATAATCGTCGCGCGCAACTTGGCCGGTTTCACTGCTTTGAAATACTCATCCGATGCCAGATTAATCAGCACCGCATCGCCTTGCTCTTGCAAGGCCTGATTCAACGTCTCAGTGATCTGCTCGCCCCAGAATCGGTACAGATCGGCACCTGCTGGGTTGGCCAAGCGGGTCCCCATCTCTAAGCGATACGGCTGCATCAAATCCAACGGCCGCAATACGCCATACAGACCGGACAACATACGCAGGTGCTGCTGGGCAAAATCAAAATCCGCTTCACTGAATTGCTCGGCCTGCAAACCGGTATACACATCGCCTTTAAAGGCCAAAATCGCTTGCCGCGCATTCTCTAGGCTAAACGGCGGTTGCCATTCGGCAAAACGGGCCGCATTCAGACCAGCCAGTTTGTCACTGATGCTCATCAAGGAAGCAATTTGCGCCGGAGTCAGCGCACGGCAGATGTCAATCAGCTCAGCGGCCGGCGCCAAGAGCGTTGGCTGGGTAAAACGGGTGGTAGCCAGCGGACTGGTGTAATCCAGCGTTTTGGCCGGCGAGATAACAATCAACATAGCGCGCTCATCCTCATGCGACAAAATAGGGCGACAGGCCACTCGATGCGCCTTACCGCGGCGAGCCTCAACACTCGCTCCAATCTGATAGGTTACTGTAACAAAAAAGCCACGCGGGGTTGAAGAACTCCCCGCGTGGCTTTTTCAATGGCTGCAATAGCTGAATCTGTTATTCGGCCATTTTACGCAGCGCGTCTGGATCATCCCAAATACCCGGCTCAAGCTGGCTGTGCAGCTCAGGATACTTACGCACATCGAATACTGGCAATTTGCCAGAATCGAGCTGTTCGTTGTAATCCTTGGCCAGCTTGATAGCGGTACCTGACAGCAACAAGATAGCAATCAGGTTAGTCAGCGCCATCAGGCCCATAGAGATATCCGCCATCGCCCAAACAATCGGCAACTCGGCCACGGCGCCGAAAATCACCATGCCCAGCACCATGCCACGGAACATCAGCAGACGCTTATTGCCGTTATGCTCCAAGAACACCAAGTTGGTTTCTGCGTACGCATAGTTGGCGATGATAGAGGTAAAGGCGAAGAAGAACACCGCTACTGCGATGAAGATTGCGCCCCAATCACCCACCGCAGTCGACAGCGCACGTTGCGTCAGGTCGATGCCGCTCATGCCCTGACCGGTTTCCAGCGTGCCGGAAGTCAGGATAATTGCCGCGGTGGCGGTACAGATAACGATAGTGTCCATAAACACGCCCAGCATCTGCACATAACCTTGTGAAGCTGGATGTGGCGGATACGGCGAAGCGGCCGCTGCAGCGTTTGGCGCCGACCCCATACCGGCCTCGTTAGAGAACAGACCGCGTTTCACGCCGTTAATCATCGCTTGGCTAATGGTGTACGCCAAGGTACCGGCCGCCGCTTCCTGCCAACCGAACGCACTTTTCACGATCAGTGCAATCACATCCGGCAGCTTGCTGATGTTGATACCCACGACATACAAGGCCAGCAGCAGGTAAACCAGCGCCATCACCGGCACAATCAGCTCTGCCACGCGGGCGATGGTGCGCACACCACCGAAGATGATCACCGCGGTCAGCACCACCAGACCAATCCCCACGCCCAGCTGCGGCACACCAAAGGCCACATGCATCGCTTGCGCAATGGAGTTGGACTGAACCGCGTTAAACACCAGACCGAAGGCGATGATCAAGAAGATGGAGAACAACACCCCCATCCGACGCATGCCAAGGCCCTTTTCCATGTAATACGCCGGACCACCACGGTAGTTGCCCTGATCATCTTTGGTCTTGTACAGCTGTGCCAGCGTACTTTCGACGAACGCAGTCGCCATACCGATGAAAGCGACCACCCACATCCAGAAAATGGCTCCCGGGCCACCCAGTGTCAGCGCCACGGCAACACCGGCCAGGTTACCGGTCCCGACACGGGCGGCAAGACTGGTACATAAAGCTTGGAAAGAGGAGATACCGGAATCATCGGAACGACGGCTGCGACGCAAGATAGAGAACATATGACCGAAATGACGGATTTGCAGAAAACCCAATCTCAGCGTGAAAAACAGTCCAGCACCCAACAAGAAATAGATAAGCACCGATCCCCATAGGAGATCGTTAACAAACGAGATTAAGGCATTCACAGCAAACCCTCTGAAAAATAGTTATGAAATCAGATATTTAATATTAAAATTATTATAGTTGCTCCGTTTCTTCAGAGCTTATTTCTGCTGCCGTCACTGCAGTTGGCACTGCTGCGGAGCAGATTGTTCTGCCGTAGAACCAAAACAGGGTAACGGTGTATAGATAAAAAGGTCAATTTGCAATTGCTAACCAAACGATTGCGCAAAAATAAGATAGCATACACTGAAAATTGTTACAAAGATCACACCGGATAACCGTTTCCGCAAAAACCTCTGCCCTTACTCAGGTATGCCCCCACGTGCTATTATCACAAGCCAACCAGGAAGGATCTGCATATGCAATTGATGCCAGTGCAACACAGAGGTTGGGTCTGCCACCTCTTCTATTGTCTGCTGCCCTGACACCGACTGGCTATGCAGCCGTGTACTGAATTATCCGGATAATCCGAGAACCGGTTTTTCCACGCACACCAACGTCGAGATAACTACAAATGGCTGACAAACTCTCTGCTCTACGCAAACTCACCACAGTTGTAGCGGACACTGGCGACATCGAAGCCATCAAACGTTACCAACCGGAAGATGCCACCACTAACCCGTCACTGATCCTCAACGCCGCCCAGATCCCGGAGTACGCGCCGCTGATCGATGATGCCGTTCGTTATGCCAAGGCACAGAGTCAGGATAAAGCCCAGCAAATCGTTGATGCCGCCGACAAACTGGCTGTCAACATCGGCCTGGAAATTCTGAAAATTGTTCCAGGACGCATATCCACTGAAGTGGATGCGCGCCTGTCTTATGACACCGAAGCCAGTCTGGCTAAAGCTCGCAAGCTGATCCGTCTGTACAACGAAGCCGGGATCAGCAATGACCGTATTCTGATTAAACTGGCCTCGACTTGGCAGGGTATTCGCGCAGCGGAAATCTTAGAGCAAGAAGGGATCAACTGTAACCTGACCCTGCTGTTCTCCTTCGCCCAAGCTCGCGCTTGTGCGGAAGCCGGTGTGTTCCTGATCTCCCCATTCGTGGGCCGCATCATGGACTGGTACAAAGCCAACACCGAACAGAAGAGCTTTGCGCCGCATGAAGATCCGGGTGTTATCTCCGTGACTTCTATCTACAACTATTACAAGCAGCACGGCTACCACACTGTGGTTATGGGTGCGAGCTTCCGTAATATCGGTGAAATCACCGAGCTGGCCGGTTGCGACCGCCTGACTATCGGCCCGAACCTGCTGCAAGAGCTGGCTGAAGCCGAAGGCGAACTGCCGGTGAAACTGGCGTACCACGGTGAAGTTCTGCCGCGTCCTGCACGCATGACCGAAGCGGAGTTCTACTGGCAGCACAACCAAGATCCAATGGCTGTCGAGAAACTGTCTGACGGTATCCGTAAGTTTGCCGTCGACCAAGGCAAACTGGAGCAGATGATCGAAGCGCGTCTGTAATCGCCCAGTTGCTGTGCAACTATCTGCAAAAAGGTGCGTATATCGCACCTTTTTTGTTGCCGATCACAGCCCAGAAAATAATTCATCGCCACACAACAAAACCGTCACCAACTTGTTCTATTTTCAACCTTGCTGTGCTATTACCAAAACCGATTAACCACGTAGCACTAACACGTAGCGAGGTAACACCATGGAAGGGTATTTCTTCGACGAAACTGACACGAGTGAGAAAACTTCACGTGGAGGGAAACAGCAGAAGAAAAGGAAATGGCGTGAAATCGAAGCACTGAAAGACAAGTACCGCCTGCAACGCGAACTGAAAAGCATCGATATTCTGAACGACTACTCACTGGAAGACCTGCGTTTCTAAGCCCCTTTTCAGACCCGCCGCTGGCGGGTCTGCCGTTTCTCAGCATCTCTTAGCGTTTATCAACACAAAGTCTTGGCCACCCGCCGAAGCCTTAGCTCACCGCACTTTGTAAACGGGTCGCCAGCTGCACATATTGAGCGGTGATCGCATCGCCGAATAACGGATCGGCAGTTAACGGCTGTAATTGCCCCATCAACTGCTGCCAGTCCGCCGGTTGCAAGGTGGTTTTCAGCAAAGGAAAGATCTGTTGCTCTTCCAACACGATATGCTGACGCTGCAATGCAATGAAATAGCGTACTTTTTCCGTTAACAGCGCGGTTGGAATAATCTGGTCCGCCATCACCATCTGCAGCAGGGCATAAAACTGCTGACACGCCGCCGACAACGTTTCATGGGCCTGTGCCAGTGACGCTATCTGCGCCGCCTCATCCGGATACTGGGTGCTGAAATAGGTATAAATCTGATCTTCGAGGCAGTGGTGATGCTGTTCGGCATGTGGGATCAGGTACTCCGCCACATCGCGCAGCAGACGGTAATTTACCCCGTCGCCACGCTCTAGCCCGGCTAACTCTTCTTCCAGAACCGCCAGTAACCGGCTGATATTGGTATGCTCACGCGTCAACTGGGTCAGCAGCATGATCTTCTCCTTGTCCGTGGATATTGTCCGTGGATATCGTCCTTGGGATCACACAGAACGCCCTTCCCTTCGCGATGGAAAGGCGGCGCTTGATGACCCAGACCACCGGTACTGACAATCCCCGCAGGCGCTGGTCTTCACTGGCGTGTTATCCCCAATACTCCTTGTTGTACCACTCTCGGCCAACACTGCTGAGGATAAATGCTGTTTTTTTAATCAACCTCACACACTTGAGGTGACGCGTTTCAGCTATGCAACACGGCTCGCGCTTGTAGCACGTAGCTAACTCGATTTAGAGCACCGGTTGCCAGTCAATGGCCGGTAAATTTTGCTGTGCTAACAGCTGATTCGTTTGTGAAAAGTGGCGACACCCCAAGAAACCACGGTGTGCCGACAGTGGCGAAGGATGCGGCGCCGTCAGCACATGGTGACGCTGACGGTCAATAATGCGGCCCTTTTTCTGGGCATGCGCGCCCCACAGCAAGAAGACCACCCCTTGGCGATGTTCGTTGACGGCGGCAATCACGCGATCGGTAAAGGTTTCCCAGCCCAGCTTAGCATGCGAATGCGCTTGACCACGCTCCACGGTTAGCACGGTGTTGAGCAGCAACACGCCCTGATCGGCCCAGCTTTTCAGGTAACCGTGCTGCGGGATCTGAAAGCCCGCAATATCCTGCGCCAGCTCTTTGTACATATTGACCAGTGAAGGCGGCACCGGCACCCCTGGCTGCACCGAAAAACACAAACCATGCGCCTGATTGGGGCCGTGATACGGGTCTTGCCCTAAGATCACCACTTTTACCTGCTCAAACGGGGTGTAGCGAAAGGCATTGAATACATCGTGCTCCGGCGGATAAATCTCTTTCCCCGCCGCGCGCTCAGCCGCTACATAGGCCATGGTGTCCAGAAAATAGGGTTGCTGCTTTTCAGCGCCAATCACATCGCTCCAGTTCAGCTCGGGCATGTGCATCTCCACTCAGATAATCGTTAACAAGGCGTAAGCTTACCCCCTTCGCTACTGGCTTATCCAGCCTTGCACGCACCTATCTGCGCCAGATCTGCGCTAAGGTCGCATTTTAGCGCCTGCGGTTTGGCGCAGTTCTGCGCTTGTTGCTAAACTGTTAACACTACTCCTCTGACTGTGCGTGAGGCAACTTATGTCGATGATCAGCGCAAAAGAGTTTGCTCACTGGCTGTTTGAGCGCTTTAAAAACAATAAACAAGGCGTCTACCTGACTCGTAAGGACATCAGCCAACTCAGCGGACGGACTAAATTCAGCGTGGACTTTGTACACGACATTCATCATGAGCTGATGCCGCTCGGTATGGCCTTTGTGACTGACACCGCGCGCGAATACTTTTTCCTGCTTCCACTCTCCAATCAATACTGGCGCCATTCACTGGAAGAGCAGTATCAACACGACTTCTTAAACGTTCTGCAGTTCGACAAAATCGAAAAACGCCAGCCATAAAACCGAATCCAGATCAATTTTCACCTTTCGGCGCGCATCTCACGATGTGCGCGAGATCATTTTTATACATTTGAATAAACCTTACTTTGAATCAGGATATTGACATACATCAAACAAGGTCACACAATAACCATCAACAAAGGTTGTAAACTATCAACTCTTTCTATAATTACCTTGCGGGAGATCGCTATGATTACTGGGATTCAGATCACCAAAGCTGCCAATGATGCACTGCTGAACTCTTTCTGGTTGCTGGATAGCACCACCGGTGAAGCGCGTTGTGTATGCGCCAAGAGCGAATACGCTGAAGATCAAATCGTTCCAGTTAACGATCTGGGCGAAATCGAATACCGTGAAGTAGCGCTGGACGTACAACCGACTGTACGTGTGGAAGGCGGTCAGCACCTGAACGTTAACGTTCTGCAGCGTGAAACGCTGGAAGATGCGGTTAATCATCCAGAAAAATACCCGCAGCTGACTATCCGTGTATCTGGTTACGCGGTACGTTTTAACTCTCTGACTCCAGAGCAGCAGCGCGACGTTATCACCCGTACTTTCACTCAGAGCCTGTAATTGGCTGCGGGAAAAATCCCCGCGGGATGTTCTCATCCTCTCTGATGCTTCTCTCCAACAGGCGGTTTCTAACCGCCTGTTTCATTTACATGAAGTCTCCTGATACTCCCCGTAATTAGTCACAGAAATCTCTAATTCATTATGGTATTTTGTTTGATACAGCTACACAGTTCGTAACTGTTAGCAATAAAAAATATAGCCATTAGAATTTAGTACAGGATTCTTCTCATGAAACTTATCGCCAAGCTCATCGCCGGGATACTGGCCGGGCTACTCTTGGGCTTTTACGCCCCCGAATGGGTTATCCGTCTACTATTGACTGCCAAGTCATTGATCGGAGAACTGATCAACTTCACCATTCCACTGATTATTTTGTTCTTCATCACCAGTGGGATCGCCAGCTTGCCGCGTAACTCAGGTAAAATCCTGGGTAAAACCGTGATCTTGGCTTATGCCTCGACCATCGTGGCGGGTACCTGTGCATTCCTGATTGCCGGTCAGGTTATTCCATTGCTCGCCGAAAACGCAGTGAACACAGAAGCCGTTGCCAATAAGCTGACACCGTTTATTCAACTGTCGATCCCGCCACTGTTTGGTGTGATGACCGCGCTGGCGACCGCCTTCCTGTTCGGGATCGGTATCAGCAAGACCCAGAATAAAACCCTGAAAGAAGCCAGTGATGGCGGCCGCGATATCATCGACGGTCTGCTGGCCAAAGTGATCATTCCGGTACTGCCGTTCTACATTGCCGGGGTCTTTGCCGAAATGACCATCGAAGGCACGGTATTCACCACCCTGAAAACCTTCGGGATCGTGCTGGCACTGGCCATCGTGATGCATTGGCTGTGGCTGACCGTGCTGTATGTCGGCGCGGGGATCATCTCTGGTCGTTCACCACTGTTCCTGCTGCGCACCATGCTGCCAGCTTACTTCACAGCGGTCGGTACCATGTCTTCTGCCGCCACCATTCCGGTCACTCTGCGTCAGACCAAAGCGATGGGCGTGAACGAAGGCGTGGCGAACTTCACCATCCCGCTGTGCGCCACCATCCACCTGTCAGGCTCCACCATTACACTGGTAACCTGTGCTACTGCGGTGATGTATCTGGCACAGCACATGGATATCCCAAGCCTGATGACCATGTTGCCGTTCATTCTGATGCTGGGGATCACCATGATTGCTGCACCAGGAGCTCCGGGTGGCGCGGTGATGTCAGCACTGGGGCTGCTGGGTTCAATGCTGGGCTTTACCGAAGCGCAACTGGCGCTGATGATTGCCCTGTATCTGGCACAAGACAGCTTCGGTACCGCCTGTAACGTAACCGGTGATGGCGCCATCAGCCTGCTGGTCGATACTGGGTTTGAAGCGGAAACCGAAGCCAGCAACAAGCCTGCTGAAGCCTAATTGATGCTCAGTTAAGCAAACCATGCGTAACCGGCACGGATGCCCGTTCAACTCACACACGCTGTACCGTTATCTGACGTACAGCGTGTGTTGTTTATTGTTGCTCCTGTCCGGTTGCGCCGCACCACTCAAACCGACCACCTGCACCCCACGTCTGACCCTGCATTTGCTGTACCCATCCGCCAGCGCGCAGGCCCTCACCTATCGCAATCCCGAAGGCGAGCAGTTATACCTTTCGCCGACACTGCTGCAATGCCAGCACATTGATGATGTGTTTTATATCTATTCGATGGATGGCAGCGGGCCGACGCTGCGCCTTGACCTCGCGCCGCAAGGGCAAGCGATTCTCTCGCAGCAAACCAGTGAACACGTGCGTGGCAATTTAGCGATTTTGATTGATGGCCAACTGCTGGCAACGCCCATTATTCAAATGCCGATTGATGGTAACTCACTCCTGATTAATGGCATCAATGATGAAGTGGTGGCCAAATCATTGGTCAATAGCATGAAAGCGCAGAGCAATATCGGTCGTTATCAGGTTTCCGCACATCGGCGCACCGAAACGCCGGTACTGTTTCAAGCCGGCATGCAATTGCAGCCTCTAATAGCACAAACCACGCTTCCTACGTCCACTGATGTTGAAGCTGAAGCCTCGAATCCAGACACATCCCCTCGCGCGGCGCAAACGGCTGACTTAGCCGTAGCCGACACGACCGAGCTAGACCGCCAGCGCCAAGCGCCGAGTGCCAACCATGAAGTGCAATTAGGCATAGCGCTGAACAAGGCCGAACTGCTGCAACAAACGCTGCCTAAATTACGGGCCATGAATAACAGCAATTACACCATCCAACTGCTGGCCACGCGTAACTACCCGATCGCACAAGCCTTACTGCAAGAGCCGGGGATCAAAAGCCCGCTCTATCTGTATCGCACTTGGCGCAGCGGGCAAGACTGGTATTTGGTGGTCACCGGTGAATTTGCCACCCTGAGCGAAGCGCGCAGCGCGGCAACCAGCGAAAAAATGGCGCAGCTGTACCACGATGCGTGGGTCAAAAGCGTACGTAAAGTGCATCAAGAGCTGAACGCTAATGCGCCCAGTGCGGCCAAAACCAACACGCCACAAAAGAGCGCAACACCCGCTAGCCGAAAATCAGTCACCGATAGCGCACTACCCAATACCGCCGCACGCTAGCGCGCACCGGCAGGATATTCTTGCCCATAACGTCAACGCTGAAATATCAGCACCTTTTTAGCCCCCGCCCCAAAAGCCAAAAAAACAAAAAAACAAAAGTAAGCTTCGCCATAAAAAAACCGCCTCCCAAGGGAGACGGTCTTCATAGCGACAGCAGTGCTCAGGCCGTAGCGCAATAGCAAAATAAAAACGCGCTTTACCCGGCACGCTTATGCCCTGCTAACAGCCAGCACTTACAGCAAATGCTGCTGTAACCACTGTTTTAATGCAGCAAAATCCGCAGGCATGGCTTGCGACAGCAGTGGCAATTGCGCGCGCTCGGCCAATGCTGGCGGCAGATCAATGTCGCGCGCCAAGATAGCTTCGACACTCTCTTTAAACTTAGCCGGATGCGCAGTACACAAAAAGACGCCAGTTTCACCCGGACGCAACTGCTCCGACAGCACTTGATAGGCAGTGGCGCCGTGCGGCTCGCACAGATAACCTAACGCATCCAGTGTGCGCAGCGTGTCACTGACCGCCTCATCACTAACCGCGCCATAGGCCAACAGCGGCATCTGACACTCTTTGCGGCGATACAGCTCTTCAATGCGCGGCCAGTTGTTTGGCCGGCTCACGTCCATCGAGTTAGACAACGTGGCAACCGTCTCACGCGGTGCCCACTCTTTGGTAGCCAAATAACGCGGCACCGTATCGTTGGCATTGGTGGCCGCAATAAAACGTTTTACCGGCAGCCCCATCGCTTGAGCCAGCAAACCGGCGGTTAAGTTACCAAAGTTACCGCTTGGCACCGCCACCACCAACTGATTGCGCGCCGCCTGCGGCAACTGCGCCACCGCTTCGAAGTAGTAACAGATTTGCGCCAGCAAGCGGCTAATGTTGATCGAGTTCGCCGAATTCAGGCCAATCGCCTGACGCAGCGTTTCATCATCAAATGCTTGTTTCACTAAGGCTTGGCAAGCATCAAAATCGCCATCCACGGCCAACGTGGAAATATTGCCGCCCAGTGTACAAAACAGTTTTTCCTGCAGCGGACTGATCTTGCCTTGCGGATACAAGATCACCACTTGGATCTGCTCGATGCCGGCAAAAGCATGCGCCACCGCTGCGCCAGTATCTCCTGAGGTCGCAGTCAGGATGGTGATCTTTTCATCCCCCGCCACTTCAGCCAACACTTGCGCCATAAACCGGCCACCGAAGTCTTTAAATGCCAGCGTCGGGCCATGGAACAGCTCCAGCGCATAAACCGAATCAGACACCTGCTGCAGCGGCAGCGGGAAATCAAAGGCCGTCGCCACCATCTGCTGCACCTGCTCCGGCGTCAGCTCATCGCCAATCAAGCGACTTAAAATGCATGCACTACGCTCGACAAACGGCAATGCCAACAGCTCATCGATGTTGGCCAGTAACGGCACATCAAACGGGAAAAATAGCCCCTGCTGGCGACCCAATCCCTGACGCACCGCCTGTGCGAAGCTTACCTGCTCGTTGTGGTCCTTGATGTTATACAGTTTCATGCGTTACCCCAGTATGCGTGCCCCTGCCCGATCCATGCGGCAGATATGGACAAATCCTTCGTCATTTTGCAGATAGTTATCACTTAACCAGCGCGCGACACGGCTGGCCACCGCGTAATCGGCGCACACCGAGAACAGGGTTGGACCAGAGCCAGAAATGCCGGTCGCCAGCGCGCCGCAATCGCGCGCCTGACGGCGCGCTTCGGCAAAGCCTGGCAATAGCCGCTCACGATACGGCTCGGCGATCACGTCTTTGATCATCTGCGCGGCCAGCCGTGGCTGATGGCTGTAACAAGCATGGATAAACCCAGCTAGATGGCGACCATGAGCAATACAGTCTTGGCGACGGTATTGCGCCGGTAAAATTGCGCGCGCTTCCGCAGTCGATACCTTGATGCCCGGATAGGCCATCACCCAGTACCACTCGTCAAAACAGGGCACTGACTGACTGATGATCCCCATCTCTTCCAGCATCAGCTGCAAGCCGCCCAAATAGCATGGTGCCACGTTATCGTAGTGCACGCTGCCCGAGATGCGACCTTCCAGTTCGCCCATCATGGCCAGCATGGCATGCTCATCAAACGGGCGGTCATGCCATTCATTGAGCGCCACCAGCGCCGCCACAATCGAGCAGGCACTAGAGCCTAGCCCCGAGCCAATCGGCATGTTCTTTTCCAAAACCAGTCGCACCGGTTTGACCTTGCCGCCTTGTAAGCGCAGACGCTCACTGAACAGCACCCAACACTGATAAACGATGTTTTCCTGCGGATTGACCGGCAATTTATCGACAAACCGCCCGCGACACGCCAGCTCAAACGGTTCGCTGCAAGCCTCGGCACTGACCACATCCCCGAGCAAGGTACCGTCCACCGGACTGACCGCCGCGCCCAGCACATCGAATCCGACACTCACATTGCCAATCGAGGCCGGGGCATACACTTTGATTCCCATCTTAGACTCCCCGTTTCCACGGCAGGGTACGCAGCAGATCGGCGAAGATCCCGGCAGCGGTCACATCGTTGCCCGCGCCATAGCCACGCAATACCAGTGGTAGCGGCTGATAATAGCGGCTATAAAACGCCAATGCGTTCTCGCCATCTTTGACTTTAAATAACGGATCATCGGCCCCCACCGCCTGAATTTCAGCGCGGCACTGACCTTCTTCAATGACCCCAACATAGCGCAGCACTTTGCCTTCACTGTTGGCGGCCGCCACTCGCGCGGCAAACTCCGCATCCAACTGCGGTAAGCGCGCCATGAAGGAGGCGGTATCGCCACTGGCATCGAAACTGGCTGGCAACACGCCTTGCACCTGAATATCGCTCAACTCCAGTGGGTAACCGGCTTCACGGGCCAGGATCAAAAGCTTACGCGCCACATCCATCCCCGAGAGATCATCGCGCGGATCTGGCTCGGTATAACCGTTTTGGCGCGCCAGCGCTGTGGCCGCCGACAGGCTCATGCCCTCTTCCAATTTACCGAAGATAAATGACAAGGAGCCTGACAACACGCCGCTAAAGCGACTCAACTCATCACCGGCATTGAGCAAGTTTTGCAGGTTTTCAATCACCGGCAAACCCGCGCCGACGTTGGTTTCATACAGAAACTTACGGCGACTGCTTTGTGCGGTACGGCGCAGCAAACGGTAATAATCAAGCGATGACGTATTGGCTTTTTTGTTCGGGGTGATGACATGGAAACCGGCGGCCAAGAAGTCGGCATACTGATCGGCAATTTTCTGATCCGAGGTGCAATCCACAATCACCGGATTGAGCAGATGATACTGATTGACCACCCGGATTAGGCGAGCAAAGGAATAAGGCTCATTGGCGGCGCTGATTTGATCACGCCAGTGCTCCAGCTCGATGCCATTAACATCCAACAGCATTGAGCGTGAATTGGATAAGCCGCAAACCCGCAGCTGAATATTTTGCGCCAGCAAACGTGGCTGCTGACGGCGAATTTGCTCGACCAGCGCGCCACCAACACCACCGACGCCGATGATAAACACATCCAGCACCTGACGAGAGTTAAACAGCGCCTCATGGCAGGTCCGTACCGCTTCGGTGACCTTCTCATCGGCAATCACCGCGGAGATAGAGCGCTCAGACGAGCCCTGCGCGATCGCCACGATATTGATGTTGGCCTGTGCCAGCGCAGTGAAAAAGCGCGCTGAGATGCCACGCGCAGTGCGCATACCATCACCGACCACCGACACTACCGCCAGTTTTTCCTGCACATCCAACGGCTCTAACAGACCGTTTTTCAGCTCCAGATAAAACTCATCGTTCAACGCACGGCGCGCTTTGGCTAACTCGGCTTGTGGCACACAAAAACTGATGCTGTATTCAGAAGAGGACTGGGTGATCAGCACCACGGAGATCCCCGCGCGTGACATCACCGAGAACACCCGTGCCGCCATGCCGACCATGCCTTTCATGCCAGGGCCTGACACGTTCAGCATCGCCACATTGGATAAGTTAGTGATGCCTTTGACTTCCAGCTGCTCGGCGCCACTTTCCGCGCCAATTAAGGTACCTTCGGCTTGCGGGTTGGCAGTGTTTTTAATCAGGCACGGGATCTGGAACTGAGCAATCGGTAAAATGGTACGCGGGTGCAAAACCTTCGCGCCAAAGTACGACAGCTCCATCGCTTCCGGATAGGACATGGATTTGAGCAAACGCGCATCCGGCACCAAACGTGGGTCGCAGGTATACACGCCATCGACGTCAGTCCAAATTTCGCAGCACTCGGCGCGCAAACAGGCGGCCAGCACTGCGGCGGAATAGTCGGAGCCATTACGCCCCAGCACCACCAGCTCACCTTTTTCATTGCTGGCGGTAAAGCCTGCCATCAGGGCCACCGCGCCTTGCGGAATAGGATCGGCCTGAAAACGGGCGGTCGATACCTCGATATCCACGGTCGACTCCAGATAGCCACCGCGCGCCAGCAGTTTTTCCACCGGATCCAACACCTTAACCGGATAGCCGCGCGCCACAAACAGCGCGTCCATAATGGCAATCGACATCTTCTCGCCACGGCTGATAATGCTGGCATTGATGCTATCTGGGCACTGCCCCAGCAAACTGATCCCATGCAGTAGCTGGCGCAAATTGGCAAACTCGCGCGCCAACATGCTCTTGACGCTTTCCAGCGCAAACGCTGGCAACTCGGCATGCAGCCCCTGCACTAAATCGGCAAAAATCTGCTCGGCATCATTGAGGTTCGGTTGGATATCCTGACCGGCCACAGTTTTATCAATCATGGCCACCAGATGGTTGGTGATTTTGGCTGGAGCCGATAACACCGCGGCGACCTGCCCCTGCTGGGCATTGCTCTCGATGATGTCAGCGGCACGTGCAAACCGTTCGGCATTGGCCAGAGAAGTGCCACCAAATTTCAATACCCGCATCGTTGTACTCCCTTTACAAGTCCATCTCCGTTACCGTATCGCTCAGGATAACGGTTCCGTTAACTTTATGTTTTGCCGTGTTATGCAGGGCGATCACGCTCTGACATGTAACAGCAAACAATCCATCGTATCCATTCCGTGTTACCGCATGACACCGAGTCGCGCTGTGAAAACGGGTAGCAAAAAAAAGGCCCGTTCCGGTGAGGGTAACGGGCCTGGATATCTGATTTGCGCGCGTCAGCCAGCCCCGTTACCGATGGTGGTAATGGTGGTGGTTGTAATCGTAATCAGGGTAACCAGCTGAGCGTTCATCATAGTGTTACGTCTTCTCGTTGTAAGCTGTCGTAAGAGAACTGTTGTTGGTGATCCGTGATTGCCATAGCCTGCTGGGCAGACTTTTCGCGCAGTCGTGACTCTATTGGTTAAAGCAAAATTGCGCTAAAGTCAATCAATCGGCTGATTTTCTCTCCGCAGCCACCACTCAATCCACACCAGCAATAGCCATTTTTACCGGATAAAATCCTGCCAGCTTTAGCTGAATCGGTTAATTCGAGAAACCGACAGCGCCAATCTGATAATTACGCGTTGTTTTTCAGCGCGAGCATTTTTTCGATATCATGCAGCAAGGTGTGCAGCATCGCGGTGTCACGCTGAGCCAACATCCCTAAGCGCTGATCCAGCCAATCGGCCAGTTTCTGATCGTCGGCCACCTGCAAGGTTTGCAGTAAACGCTCGACGCGGGCGCGTAAGGCGGTTAACTGCCCCGCATCAGTCGGGGTTTCCTGCTCTTGCTGCAGCTGATTTAACTGCGACAACTGATAGCAATACACCATCACCGCCTGTCCCAAATTTAATGAGGGATAATCGGCCTGCATCGGCACGCAGGTCAGGATATCGGCCAGTTCTAACTCATCATTGGTCAGACCGGAGTCTTCCCGCCCGAAAACCAGTGCCGCGGAGCCCATCCACTGCTGCTTTTCTTGCAGTTGCGTCAGCACTTCAGCGGGGGTCGCGTAATAATTGAAGCGACCGCGCTCACGCGCCGTGGTTGCTACCACCAATTCCACATCCGCCACCGCGTCAGCCAGCGTGGCATACGTACTAGCCTGGGCAAGGATTTCTTGCGAGCCATGCGCAACCCATCCAGCCGCCGGCTGACGATGGGCATCACTGTTCACGATGCGCAGTGAGCTAAACCCCATGGTTTTCATCGCCCGTGCTGCCGCACCCACATTTTCTGCCCGCGCGGGCTCTACCAGTACGAT
Organism: Plesiomonas sp. ZOR0011; assembly: GCF_000800945.1. Classification (NCBI taxonomy): domain Bacteria; kingdom Pseudomonadati; phylum Pseudomonadota; class Gammaproteobacteria; order Enterobacterales; family Enterobacteriaceae; genus Plesiomonas; species Plesiomonas sp. ZOR0011. Next base: position 161,177 of record NZ_JRKB01000012.1, on the reverse strand, counting down.
ATGAAACTGCATTGTTTTGTTCCTGATTCATTCACCGCCGGCAACTGTAACGAGTTTAGCCAGAAATGCAATTTCCCCCAGTTGCGCATTGGTTAAAAGATCGCCATAGTGAATCCATGCAATGCATATATTCACCTAAATAAAAGCACGGACGATCGCCCAATATGAGCCAGCACCGCGCCGCTTGGCGACGCGACATCAGCTGGTCAGCGAACAGATCGCAACAGGCAGAAGGAATGGCATGATGACCTCGGCACTGGAACACCTGATCGCGCATACGATCCTGCAAGGATTCGATGCCCAATACGGACGCTTTTTAGAGATCACCGCCGGTGCCCAGCAGCGCTTCGAACAAGCCCAATGGGCTGCGGTGCAAGATGCCATGAAGCAGCGGATCAATTTGTACGATCACCATGTCACCTTGGCCGTCGCCCAGCTCAAAAGCATGACCGGCAACCTGTATACCGATGCTCACTTTGTCATGCGGGTCAAACGTGCCTACGAAGATTTACTGCACGACTATCCGCGCTATGAAATTGCTGAAAGTTTCTTTAACTCGGTGTATTGCCGCATCTTCTCGCACCGCAATCTCAATCCGCATAAGCTGTTTGTGTTTAGCTCACAACCGGCGCGCTTTGATCTACCGCAGCGCCCGTTAGACAAAAGCTATCCACTGACCGAACAGTCAGGCGCTAGCGTCAGCACGCGTCTTGAACAGGCATTGGCGCAATTGCTGAATGACACCCCGTTTACCCTGCCATGGGAAAACCTCACGCGGGATATCGAGCAGCTGCAGCGCCGGCTGCGCGCACGTTTTAGTGAAGAGGCGCTAGCACAAGCCAGTCTGACCATGCTGCGCGAACCTTTCTTTCGCAATAAAGCCGCTTACCTGATTGGCCGCATTGAATGGCCGGATGCGCCGCCCACGCCCCTCATCCTGCCGATTCACCATAACGAAGCCCGCGGGATCTTTGTGGATACTTGCCTCACCGAGTTTGACGAAGCCAGCATTGTGTTTGGTTTTGCCCGCTCTTACTTCATGGTGTATGCCCCCGTGCCTTCTGCGGTCGTGCGCTGGTTACACACTATTTTGCCGGGCAAAAGCCACGCTGAGTTGTACACCGCCATCGGCTGTCAGAAGCACGGGAAAACCGAGTTTTACCGCGAATATCTGCACCATCTAGAGCACTCGGACGATCCTTTTATCATCGCCCCCGGCGTGAAAGGGATGGTGATGCTGGTATTTACCCTACCCTCCTATGACACTGTGTTTAAGGTGATTAAAGATCAGTTTGCACCGCAAAAAGAGATGAACCGCGAGATGGTGAAAGCCAAGTACCGCTTGGTAAAAGAGCACGATCGGGTCGGGCGGATGGCAGATACCCAAGAGTATGAGAACTTTATCCTGCCACGCGATCGGGTCTGCAGCGAGCTGCTGGATGAGCTGCGCCGTGAAGCGCCTTCGCAGTTGGAGGAAAACGGTGACCAGCTGATTATCCGCCACCTGTACATGGAGCGACGCATGACGCCGCTGAACCTCTATCTGGAGCAGGCCAATGACGAGCAACTGCGCGCCGTCATTGAAGAGTATGGCAGCGCCATCAAACAACTGGCCGCCGCCAACATCTTTCCCGGCGATATGCTGTTCAAAAATTTCGGCGTCACCCGTCACGGTCGCGTGGTGTTTTATGATTACGATGAAATTAACTACATGACGGAGATGAATTTTCGCGAAATCCCCCCACCACGCTATCCGGAGGATGAGATGTCGGCTGAGCCGTGGTACAGCGTGGGGCCGAACGATATTTTCCCTGAGGAATTCCGTACGTTCTTGTGTATCAACCCGCAGATTCGCCAGATCTTTGAAGAGCTGCATGGGGATCTGTTTGAAGCGCGTTACTGGCGAGAGATCCAAGATAAGATCCGCCACGGCCACATTGAAGACGTCTTTCCTTATCGCAGAAAGTTACGCTTCTCGCGAAATTAAAAAAGTTCCGCTATTAAACGGATATTTTGTCATTTTTTAGCCATACTGAGAGACACGCAGCAAACCGGCGTGGTAAAAGCGGACACACTATTGGCGCACGGTTTTCGCGTGAGTCTTTGGCTATTTACATGAATAGTCGTTATACGCCACAGGGAGAGGCTATGTTGTCACTGTCATCATTGCTGTTGCACGGCCGCCACGCCAATCCTCTTCGCGTGATGCGACTCTCCCTGCGCCAAGCGTTATTGGCAAGCGTGAGTGCCACTTTACTGATGAGCACAACAGCGCATGCGCTGTCGATGGCCGATATCTCGGTGCGTCCGTATTTTGATGCCGGTAACGAAATGACCGCCTTTGATGAATGGCACGTGGCCAGTGGCGTCAGCGTCAGCATTACCCCGGAATGGCAATGGTTTATTGCCAACCAAGTCGGTACCTCGCAAACCGCCGCGCAAGCTTATAATGGCGGAGATACCGGTGCGGCCAACAGTAATGGGGTAGTCAGCGGGGTAAGCTATCAATGGAGTCAGAATCTGCGCTTGGAAAGTCGTATTGGCCGAGAAAATCGCCCCAATGCCCAACAAAGCAGCATTGCCTTTGGTAGCGCCTTGAGCCTGACCCGCTCTTTGGCCGTCAAAGCGGGGATGAATGTGCAAACCACCACCTTACCAAGCAATCCGCAAACCGATGTGCAGCTCGGTCTCGGTCTGGGCGTAACTTTTTAAACGCCATCTCGACAAACATCCACGCGTAAAACCCTATGTATAAAACAAATCAGTGAGCCCCTAGCAATCTTGGCGGCTCACTGACTGTAAGTTGTGGGTTGTGGGTGGTAGGGTGTGGTTGCGGATGCGCGTTATAACGTCGGATCGGTATTGCTTGGCGGATTATCCGCTTGCATACAAGGCAAACAGCGCAAATTCAGCTCTTCACGTGCAATGGCAATGCCGTTCAAATCTGCATACAGCCAATCGCCGGGATGAATGCGGATCCCCTGAATCTCTACGCTGATGCCCAGCTCGCCCAAGCCTCGTTTATCAGTTTTCACAGGACAAGCACCGAGCGCTTGGATCCCCAAAGGCAACTGCGCCAGCTCCCCCACATCACGCACCGCGCCAAACACCACAATACCGGCCCAGCCATTGGCCACCGCTTTGTGCGCCAGCTGATCGCCTAACAAGGCGCGGTGCAATGAACCCGCCCCGTCGACCACCAGCATCTGTCCATAGCCAGGTTTAGCCACCAAATCACGCACCAGTGAGTTATCTTCTGGGCAACGCACGGTCACCACAGGGCCAAAAAAGATGGCGCGCCCGCCATAAGAGCGAAACCACGGCGGTAACACTGTCAGTGACTCGGCGTACACGTCGCATAAATCAGGTAAAAGATCCAACATCGTCCGATCCTTCTGTTATCCATCATCTAAACTTTATTAACATACGCGATCTTTTTGGCTAAATCTGTGTGCCGCTCCACTGGCGGTAAAAATCCCTGTTAACAATTAACTGATAATCCGCACAGATCGATAAACAGTTTATTGATAAATAATGATATTTTATAAAATATTGCAGCCAGTAGCAGACAGATCGGCTAAACTTGACATATATCAAGCAAATTTACGTTATTTCAACTAGTCTGACATAGCCCATTGTTATAAGGCTGTTACATAGATAGAATATTGCGCACCTAGAAGGTATCCTGCCATTAAGAGTCATTGACGACATCTGCGGTGTTACGGCGAGCATCTGTGCCGCATCGCTCCTAAGGAAGGCGCAAGCAGTTGAATTCTACGTTAATTCCTGTGCATTGATTCGTAAACACTTACCGATAAAATATGTTAAGTTTTAATGCACAACATTGCACAACAAGATTCATATTTTTGGTATTGTCTTAGGTAGCATACATGCAAACCCCGCACATTTTGATCGTCGAAGACGAGCTGGTCACTCGCAACACTCTGAAAAGTATTTTTGAGGCCGAAGGCTATATCGTTCACGAAGCCAACGACGGCACCGAAATGCATCAGATGCTGTCTGACCACGATATCAGCCTGGTCATTATGGATATCAACCTGCCGGGCAAAAATGGCTTACTGCTGGCGCGCGAACTGCGTGAGCAGGCCAATATCGCACTGATGTTCCTGACCGGACGTGATAATGAAGTCGATAAGATTCTGGGTCTGGAAATCGGCGCTGATGACTACATCACCAAGCCATTTAACCCACGCGAGTTAACTATTCGTGCCCGTAACCTGCTGTCTCGTACCATGAACATCGGTGGTGGCAGCGAAGAGCGTCGTCTGGTGGAAGAGTACTGCTTTAACGGCTGGACTCTGGACATCAACAGCCGTTCTCTGGTTAGCCCGGCTGGCGAGCAGTTCAAACTGCCACGCAGTGAATTCCGTGCCATGCTGCACTTCTGTGAAAACCCGGGCAAGATTCAGTCGCGTGCCGAGCTGCTGAAGAAAATGACCGGTCGTGAACTGAAGCCGCATGATCGCACCGTTGACGTAACTATCCGCCGTATTCGTAAGCATTTCGAATCCGTGGCAGATACGCCGGAAATCATTGCCACCATTCACGGTGAAGGTTACCGCTTCTGCGGCGAGCTGGAAGAGTAATTCCACTCTCACGCAATTGACCAACAAAAACAGGGCCATCGGCCCTGTTTTTTTATTGCGCATTTTTAACTACATATAGCGATACTACATATCGCCCACTACACATTTTTTACTGCATCTTGTTGGCTGCATATCGCTAGCGTGGCGGCTAACCTTAACCGACCCATTTACTTAGCGCGGCTTTTTGCCCTGCTCTGCCGGTGTTTGGCTTTGCAGCCAGCCACGCAGTAACTGCACGTCATTACGCCACTCACGATGGATCTCATCCACCCAATCCGCCACATTATCCCACCACGCCGGCAGATCCGGAGACTGCGCCTGCTGCGCCAATTGCTGAATATGTTTAAGCCCCACTGAACCTGCGGCGCCTTTGATCTTGTGCGCTTCCGACACAATGCCTTTTTGATCCTTAGCGGTCATGTTGGAATCGAGGATCGCCAGATAATCCGGCATCACCTTCTCAAACAAGTCCAGATTGCTCAGCATCAAGGTTGGCCCCACCAACTCCAGATATTGCTCGAGCATGGTCAGATCCAACAAGGCCGACGGTGCTGGCACGGCTTTGTCATCGGCTGCCGGCGTTGGCTGCGGAGCACTGACCGGCAGCTCTGCTGGCTGCGGTAACTGACGTTGCAACATTGCCTGCAGCGCCTGTACTGACAGCGGCTTACTCAGCGCATCATCCATCCCGCCAATTAAGTATTCGCTCTTGTCTTTCAAGACATTAGCGGTCAAGGCCACCAATGGCGGCAACTGGGTATAGGTTTCACGCCAGCGCCGAGCGATATCAAAACCGGTCATATCCGGCAGCTGAATATCCAGCAACACCAAGTCATAACGCGATGGATCAAACAGTGAAAACGCGTCGGCACCGGTCATCGCCACATCCAGAGTGTGTCCCAGCTTTTGCAGTACCGAGCGCGCCACAATCACGTTCAGCTCAATATCTTCGACCAGCAGGATGTGCAATGGCCGTTGTACACACGCCGCCACCGGCGCATCTTCCGGCTGCGCCGCCGCCAGCTCACGCACACTGACCGTCAGGGTAAAGCAAGTACCCTTGCCTTCTTCACTGGTGACTTGAATATCACCGCCCATCATCTGCGCCAACTTACGAGATACCGCCAACCCAATGCCGGTACCGGTTGGATTAAGCCGCCCATCTTGGCCTTTGACCTGATAGTACATGGCGAAAATCTTATCCAACTCGGCAGCCGGAATACCGATGCCGGTATCTTGCACCGCAAACGACAAGCGGGTTTGCGCCGCATCGCGCTCGGCATGCACGCTGACGGTCACCCCCCCTTCGCGGGTAAATTTCATCGCGTTGCCTACCAGATTCCACAGGATCTGACGCAAGCGGGTGCCATCGGCCTCAATGCAATCCGGTAATGGCTCATGCCGGATCAACTGGAATTTCAGCCCTTTTTGTTCAGCCTGCAAACCGGAAAGGTTTTCCAGATCGCTTAATAAGCCAGTGAAGTCGACCGGTTTAGCCGCCACATCCAAACGACGACGATCGAGTTTGTCCATATCGATGATGTCATTGAAGATATGACCTAAGGTGATCGCACTTAAGTGAATGGTTTTCAGATACTTTTGCTGCTCCGGACTCAACTCGGTATCCAGCAAGATCCGGCTTAGACCCACAATCCCGTTCAGCGGAGTACGCAGCTCATGACTGATTGTAGAGATAAAGGTGGTCTTATCGCGGCTGGCTTTTTCTTGCGCCTCTTGATAACGCTTACGCTCGGTAATATCGCGCCCGAAGCCCATCAGGCCACAGCGCACGCCATTACGGTCATAAAATGGGACTTTGCGCAGCTCGAAACAGGCTTTGCGCCCATCGGGGTAATCCAGCCACAGCTCATAAGTCAGCGGCATATTGTGCTGGAACACATTGGTATCGGTTTCCACCACTTTAGCGGCGATATCTTTGCTGTACACCTCCCACGCCGTCAGGCCAATCAGCTGCTTTTCACTCTTACCGGTGAGCAGCTCCATCGCCCGATTACAACCAGAGAACTGGCCATTTTCGTTGCGGTAATACACCAGATCGGGGGAGGCATCGAGAAACGAGCGTAACAGCGCACTTTGCTGGGCCAGCTGAATTTGCGCCTGTTCACGCTCGAACACTTCGTTTTCCAGATCTTCAATGGCCAGCTGCCGCGCATGCTCAGCCTTACAGCGCTCTTCGTTTTCCAGGCTCAGCTGCTGGATTTTTTCTTGCAACTGGGCATTTAGCTGCAAGTCACGCGCGCGCATCTCTTCGAGCTTACTGACCAACGCTGACAAACGCTGGCGCGACTCTTCTTGCTGCTCAACCACCACCGATAAAAAGTACACCGCCCACGGGGTGATCAGCAGCCCGAAAAACACCGAGCGCACTACATCGATGCCATGCACCTGCCCTTGTAAAAACAAGGTGACCCCGATTTGCACCAACAAGGCCAGCGCCACCAGCGCGGTTGCCAGCAACAGCGAAAACCGGACAATGCCCAGCTTCACCATCAAATCCACATAATATTGCGCAAGCAGCTTGATCCGGTTCATACCGCCGATCCGTTTTTTTGAAATGATATCCTAGGGCGGTATCTTACTGTGTGTCGTCCTGCAGCTCCACCTTGACGCTGTGGGCTGTTTCACCGGTCACACAGATCCGGTTACGACCGAGGGATTTGGCCTGATACAGCGCCAGATCGGCCTGTTGCACCAGCTCGCTACAATGCACCAGTGGTGAGGGCTGCATCGCGGCAATGCCGATACTGCACGTGAGGTGGCCGTTGATGTCCGACGCCGAGTGTGGAATATCCGCTTGACGCAAATTGATCTGGATGCGGCGCGCCACTTCTTCTGCACCTCGCTCATCGGTTTCCGGCAGCAAGATCACAAACTCCTCGCCACCGTAACGCGCCACCAGATCTTGCGGTCGCCACAGTGAGTGAGTAAGCACTTCGGCAAACGCCTGCAAACCGCAATCGCCTTGTTGATGACCATAACGATCGTTGTAGGCTTTGAAATAATCGATATCAATCAGCAGCAGTGCCAGCGAGCGCTGATTACGTTGATGGGTACGCCACTGCTGATGTAGCTGCTCTTCAAAATGACGCCGATTGGCAATGCGGGTCACACAATCGAAATAGCTTAAGGTGTGCAGATCCATAATCGCATCGGCCAGTTGCTGCTCGGTGCGCTTACGCTCCGTAATATCGCGTCCCACAATCAGCACCGCACGCTCCGCGTATTCTGGGCCGTTACAGGGGGATTTGGTGATCTCCAACCAGCGCACCGTGCCATCGGGGGTGCTGAAGTAGTCCTCATAACATACCGGCAAGCCACTATTGAGCACTTGCTGCTCTTGTGACGCCCAAAACGCCACCCGATCTTCAGCGCTCCACGCCACAGGCCGCGTACCACAAATCTGCGCTACCGTGCACTGCGGCCCGCCGAGCATATGGGCAAAGGCTTGATTGCAGGTGAGATAAACGCCGCGCTCGCTGATCACCGCCACCGGATCGGGGCTGGCATCAAACAGCTGCTGCATCAGGCGTCCAGAGTGACGGTAGGGCTGGCTACGCCAGCGGTAGCGCCAACGCTCCCAGCGAACATAGCCCGTCAATACGCCGGCCGGACGATGCCGCGAGGCACGCATTCCCAACAGGAGCAGGGTTAACCCCAGTCCTCCTAGGATAACCCCTAACATAAACAGTGCAGAGATGGTCATTCACGTACCGGCAATTGATGAAAAGTCGTATAAATAAGCAGCGAAACGTCCCACTTTACCCGATTAATTGAAAAGGGGAACCTAAAGCCGAACCCTGCGCGCCTCTTTGCGCCAAAATGCGATTTATCTCTACCATTCCCGTCCAGCGGTTTTCACACCACAGCGGCGCTAACAGCGTCGGACGGCGCGCACTGGCCGACACCCGATGGTAAATAATCTCTGCCGGCGTGTGACGGATCATCTCCGCGGCGATATCCACATAAGGCTCCAGCTCAATCGCCTGCTGCCGCCCAGCTTCCCACGCTTTCGCCATGGTGCTACCGGTGACAATGTGCAGTGGGTGTAACTTGATCCCATCCGTACCGGCAGCAACAACCTGCGCCAAGGTTTGCAAGCAATCTTCTTTGTCTTCGCCCGGCAAGCCAACAATCAGGTGAGTACACACTTTCAGGTTACGCGCCCGCGCCGCTTGGGCCGTTTTGACATAACACGCAAAATCATGCCCACGGTTGATGCGTTTTAAGGTGCGATCCTGCGCCGATTGCAGCCCCAGCTCCAACCAGACTTCATAGCCTTGCTGCTGATAACCGGCCAATAAATCCAACACCGCATCAGAGACACAATCAGGCCGCGTACCGACACACAACCCCACGATATCCGCCTGCTGCAGCGCCTCTTCATACATTCTTTTCAGCAAGCATAATTCGGAATAGGTGCTGGTATACGCCTGAAAGTAGGCCAAATAACGACGCGCACGGTGAATTTTAGTCGACTGTTCAGCAATTTGCTCAGTAATGCTTTTATATTGCGCATTTTCATCGGAAAACGAGGCCACATTACAAAAGGTGCAGCCGCCACGCCCCAACGTACCGTCGCGGTTCGGACAACTAAAGCCGCCATGCAAGGTCAGTTTGTGGATTTTCTCCCCGTAGCGGCGGTGTAAATCGCTGCCAAACATATTTACCAGTTCATTCAGTTGCATCAGCGTCTATTTCCACGATCGAAACCATTCAGATTACAGTGTTGCGCAACCCCCGATCCTGACTCGGATCAAAGCCTTGCCCAACCTGACATTGACTCATTTTTATGACGCACTCATCCCGCCCGAGATCTCTGCCCCCGAGCAAGAATAAATAACGAATAATTGTTCATAATCATGCAGTGCGCCGTGCGCGGTTTATGCTCCGCGCTATCCATAAAGAACGACGTTCTGACCTGTTTTTTATTTTACAGCAGGATAGAAAAACAGAGCGAAATTTTACCTGTCACCCCCACCACCCACGAATTACTGGCCTAGTGGCCAGAAAAACTCACGCCGTGCTACCGCAAGCCCAATCGACAGAACAGCCGTTTGCCGCCTAATTTGTGCAACTAGCTTAATAAACCAATGAATAATAAGTAAAAATAGTCTGTTGCATCGCGAAATTAGATGTTGCTGGCCAATTACAGAATGTTTGACCTATGTAACATTTATCGCTAATTTGGGAAGTCGGCTGGAAGCTGTGAGGTGAGCATGGAGCTCACCGGATTTATGCAAATAATTTGTCGTTCGGTACAGGCAAGGGAGGAAGGCAATCATGCTGTACGATTCATCCCAGGAAAGGGATAACTGTGGCTTCGGGCTGATCGCCCATATCGAGGGTGAACCCAGCCACAAAGTGGTACGTACCGCTATTCATGCGTTAGCCAGAATGCAGCACCGTGGTGCGATTTTAGCCGACGGCAAAACCGGCGATGGCTGCGGCCTGTTGATGCAAAAGCCGGATCGTTTTTTTCGCATGGTGGCCGAAGAGCGCGGTTGGCATCTGGCCAAAAACTACGCGGTCGGCATGCTGTTCCTCAATCCTGACCCTAGCAAAGCGGCCCTTGCCCGGCAAATTACCGAAGAAGAATTACAGCGCGAAACCCTCTCTTTAGTCGGTTGGCGTGTAGTCCCGACCAATCCTGATGTACTGGGTGAAATTGCACTCAGCTCACTGCCGGTGATCGAGCAAGTCTTTGTCAACGCCCCTGCCGGTTGGCGTCCACGCGATGTGGAGCGACGTCTGTTTGTGATGCGTCGGCGCATTGAAAAGCGTCTGCAAGACGACCCACACTTCTATGCCTGTAGCTTCTCTAATCTGGTGAACGTGTACAAAGGGTTGTGCATGCCATCCGATTTGCCACGTTTTTATCTGGATCTGGCCGATTTACGCATGGAATCGGCGATTTGCCTGTTCCACCAGCGTTTCTCTACTAATACCGTACCGCGCTGGCCACTGGCGCAGCCATTTCGTTATCTGGCCCACAACGGTGAGATCAACACCATCACCGGTAACCGCCAATGGGCACGGGCGCGAGCGTATAAGTTCAACACGCCACTGATCCCCGATCTGCAAAATGCCGCGCCGTTCGTCAACGAAACCGGCTCAGACTCCAGTTCACTGGATAACATGTTGGAGCTGTTTTTAAGCGGCGGGATGGATCCGTTTCGCGCCATGCGCCTGCTGATCCCGCCTGCTTGGCAAAATAACCCCGATATGGACGACGATCTGCGCGCCTTCTACGACTTTAACTCCATGCACATGGAGCCGTGGGATGGTCCGGCGGGTGTGGTGATGAGCGATGGCCGCTATGCCGCCTGTAACCTCGATCGTAACGGTCTGCGTCCGGCGCGTTATGTCATCACCAAAGACAAGCTGATCACCTGCGCATCCGAAATTGGGATCTGGGATTACCAGCCGGATGAAGTGGTAGAAAAAGGCCGTGTTGGCCCTGGCGAGCTGCTGGTGATCGACACCCGCAACGGAAAAATCCTGCACTCACTGGAGATCGATAACGATCTTAAGCAGCGCCATCCTTATAAAGAGTGGATGCAGAAAAACGTTAAACGCCTGATCCCGTTCGAGCAGTTGCCCGACGATCAGGTTGGCAACCGTGATTTTAACAATCAGCAGCTGGCAACCTACCAAAAACTGTTTGGCTACAGCAATGAAGAGCTGGAGCAGATCCTGCAGGTGCTGGGGGAAAACGCGCAAGAAGCGGTCGGCTCCATGGGTGACGATACCCCGTTTGCCGTACTGTCGCGCCAAAGCCGCAGCCTGTATGACTATTTCCGCCAGCAGTTTGCGCAGGTGACCAACCCACCAATCGACCCGCTGCGTGAAGCGCATGTGATGTCACTCTCCACCTCCATTGGTCAGGAGATGAACGTCTTTTGTGAGGCCGAAGGACAAGCGCACCGCGTCAGTTTCAAATCGCCGATCCTGCTGTACTCCGATTTCCATCAGCTGCTGGCGCTCGACACGAAATATTACCGTCACGATGTATTGTCTTTGAGCTTCGATCCGCAGCAGACCGATCTGCAACAGGCCGTGCAAGCCCTCTGCGATCAGGCCGAACAACTGGTGCGCAGTGGCTGCGTATTGCTGGTGCTCTCAGATCGCCAGCAGCGCGCCGATCACTTACCGATCCCAGCGGCCATGGCGGTCGGTGCGGTGCAAACCCGCTTGGTCAATAACAGCCTGCGCTGCGATGCCAACATCTTGGTAGAAACCGCCAGCGCGCGCGATCCGCATCACTTTGCGGTTCTGCTCGGCTTTGGCGCCACCGCCATCTACCCGTATCTGGCCTATGAATCGCTGGCCAAACTGGTGGATGACGGCGCGATCAACAAGCCGTACCGCACGGTAATGCAAAACTACCGCAACGGGATCAACAAAGGCCTGTACAAGATCATGTCCAAAATGGGCATCTCTACCATTGCCTCTTACCGCTGCTCGAAGCTGTTTGAAGCAGTAGGGATCGGCTCTGACGTGATTGATCTGTGCTTTAGTGGCGTGCCTAGCCGCATCGAAGGGGCCAGCTTTGCTGACTTCCAGCAAGACTTGGTCAATCTATCCCGCAAAGCCTGGTTAGTACGTAAACCGCTGGAGCAAGGCGGCCTGCTCAAATACGTTCACGGCAGTGAATACCACGCCTACAACCCTGATGTGGTGCAGACCCTGCAACAAGCCGTACACTCCGGTGACTACCGTGATTATCGCCGCTATGCCGATTTGGTGAACCAGCGTGAGCCCGCGACCTTACGTGACCTGCTGCAACTGACCCCAAATCCGGCTACATCGGCGGTTGCATTGGAGCACGTCGAGCCGCAAGAAAGCCTGTTCCGCCGTTTTGATACGGCGGCCATGTCAATCGGCGCCTTGAGCCCAGAAGCCCACGAGTCATTGGCGCAAGCCATGAACACCTTGGGCGGATATTCTAACTCCGGTGAAGGTGGTGAAGATCCGGCGCGCTACGGCACCAATAAAGTCTCGCGCATCAAGCAAGTCGCTTCTGGCCGCTTTGGTGTCACTCCGCACTATCTGGTTAACGCCGATGTCATTCAGATTAAAGTGGCTCAAGGCGCTAAGCCGGGCGAAGGCGGTCAGTTACCGGGAGATAAAGTCACTCCATACATTGCCCGTCTGCGTTACTCCGTCCCCGGCGTGACTCTGATTTCGCCGCCGCCGCACCACGATATTTACTCTATTGAGGATCTGGCGCAGCTGATTTTCGATCTCAAACAGATCAATCCGAAGGCGCTGATTTCGGTCAAGCTGGTCTCTGAGCCGGGCGTTGGCACCATCGCTACCGGCGTTGCCAAAGCCTATGCCGACCTCATCACTATCGCCGGCTATGATGGCGGCACCGGAGCCAGTCCATTGGCGTCAGTTAAATATGCTGGCTGTCCGTGGGAGCTGGGCTTAGTCGAAACACAACAAGCGCTGGTCGCCAATGGCCTGCGCCATAAGATCCGTTTGCAGGTCGATGGTGGACTGAAAACCGGTCTGGATATCATCAAAGCGGCCATTTTGGGCGCCGAAAGCTTTGGCTTTGGTACCGGGCCGATGGTGGCATTGGGCTGTAAATACCTGCGGATCTGTCACCTGAACAACTGCGCCACCGGCGTGGCAACCCAAGATGAAAAGCTGCGCCGCGACCACTACCACGGCCTGCCTGAGCGAGTAATGAATTACTTCCGCTTTATTGCGCAGGAAACCCGTGAGCTGATGGCCGAATTGGGGGTGACCCAGCTGGTCGATTTGATTGGCCGCACCGATTTGCTGACCGAGCTGGATGGCTTTACTGCACGCCAGCAAAAACTGGACTTATCCGCGCTGCTGGCCACCGCTAAGCCGCATCCGGGCAAAGCAGTGTACTGCACCGAAGGCAACCCGCCATTTGACCAAGGCGAGCTTAATGCCCGTTTGGTCGCGCAAGCCCAAGAGTGCTTAACCCAGCGTAAGAGCAAAAAGTTGTTCTTCGATATCCGCAATACCGATCGCTCGGTTGGCGCTCGTTTGTCCGGTGAAATTGCCAGCCAGTTTGGTGAAGCCGGCATTGCCAGCGAACCGCTAAAAGTGCAATTCAGCGGTACTGCCGGACAAAGCTTTGGCGTATGGAATGCCCCTGGCGTTGAGCTGTCACTGACCGGTGATGCCAACGACTATGTCGGCAAAGGGATGGCCGGCGGCAAAATTGCCCTGCGCCCACCGATAGGCTCGGCGTTCAAAGCCCACCACGCCACCATCATCGGCAACACCTGCCTGTATGGCGCCACCGGCGGCAAACTGTTCGCTGCGGGCCGCGGCGGGGAGCGTTTTGCCGTGCGTAACTCAGGCGCGATTGCGGTTGTCGAAGGAATCGGCGATAACGGCTGTGAATACATGACCGGCGGCATCATCTGCGTACTGGGTCGTACCGGCGTGAACTTCGGAGCCGGGATGACGGGCGGCTTTGCCTATGTTCTGGATGAACAGGGCGATTTTGCCAAACGGGTTAACCCCGAGCTGGTCGAGCTACTGGATGTCACCGAGTTGCCTATCCACCAAGAGCACCTGCGCGGTTTGATCACCGAGCACGTGCAGGCAACCGGCTCGGCACGCGGCGAAGAAATTTTGGCGCACTGGGAAAGCTGGGCCGACAAGTTCACGCTGGTGAAACCAAAATCCAGCGATGTTAAAGCATTACTTGGTCACCGTAGCCGCTCTTCGGCGGAACTCCGGGTTCAGGCGCAGTAACAGGGAGAGAGTAAGCCATGAGCCAGAATGTGTATCAGTTTATTGACTTGCAGCGGGTCGATCCGCCGAAAAAACCGCTGAAGATCCGCAAAATTGAGTTTGTTGAGATCTACGAAAACTTTTCCGAATCACAGGTGCATGCCCAAGCCGATCGCTGCTTGGGCTGCGGCAACCCTTATTGTGAGTGGAAATGTCCGGTGCATAACTACATCCCGAATTGGCTCAAGCTGGCCCATGAAGGACGTATTTTGGAGGCGGTGGAGTTATCACACCGCACCAACAGTTTGCCGGAAGTCTGTGGCCGCGTGTGCCCGCAAGACCGTTTGTGTGAAGGAGCCTGCACCCTGAATGACGAGTTCGGGGCGGTGACCATCGGCAACATTGAAAAGTACATCACCGATAAAGCCTTTGAGATGGGCTGGCGACCGGATCTGTCCGGCGTGGTGGATACCGGTAAGAAAGTCGCGGTGATTGGCGCCGGCCCAGCCGGGCTTGCCTGCGCTGACGTGTTGGTGCGTAACGGCGTGAAACCGGTGGTGTTCGATCGCCATCCAGAAATTGGTGGCCTGCTGACCTTCGGCATCCCGGCCTTCAAGCTGGAAAAAGAGGTCATGATCCGCCGACGCGAAGTGTTCAGTGAGATGGGCGTCGAGTTTCGCCTGAACACCGAAATTGGCAAGGATCTGGCGTTCACCGAATTGCTGTCCGAGTTTGATGCCATCTTTTTAGGCGTGGGCACCTACCGTAACATGCGCGGTGGTTTGGAAAACGAAGACGCCGCCGGGGTGTACGATGCGCTGCCCTACCTGATTGCCAATACCAACCGTTTGATGGCCTTTGAGCGTCAAGCGGATGAGTATATCGACATGGCCGGTAAAAAAGTGGTGGTTCTCGGTGGTGGTGATACCGCGATGGACTGCGTGCGTACAGCAATCCGGCAAGGGGCAGCCCATGTGGTGTGTGCTTACCGCCGCGATGAAAGCAACATGCCCGGTTCACGCCGTGAAGTGAAAAACGCCCGTGAAGAAGGGGTAGAGTTCATGTTCAACCTGCAGCCTCTGGGGATTGCCCTCGATGCCCATGGCCGCGCGTGTGGCGTGAAAGTCGTGCGTACGGAGCTCGGCGCACCCGATGCACAAGGCCGTCGCAGCCCCCAAGTGGTGGCCGGCTCTGAGCATGTCCTGCCCGCCGATGCGGTGATCATGGCGTTTGGTTTCCAACCACACGCCATGCCATGGCTCGAGACCTGTGATGTCGAACTCGATAGCAAAGGGCGAATTGTCGCGCCGGCCGAGCGTGAGTTCGCCTTCCAAACCAGTCATGCCAAGATTTTCGCGGGCGGGGATGCCGTGCGTGGCTCCGATCTGGTGGTCACCGCGATTGCCGAAGGTCGTCAGGCGGCAGAAGGGATCATGAACTATCTGGGCTGTTAATCCGCGCAGTGCGCTACGCCTAAGTTAAGTTACGTTAAGTTATCCGCTCGCGTCGTAGGCCACCATCAACCGGCTCGCGAATGCACTCTCCACGGCCAACCGGCATCAAGTTTTTGCGCGGTTGGCCGTTATCTTTGCAACGCCGTTTCTATACCAATTTTACACACACGCGATACCAACACGATGGCCGCTTTTATTCGGCTGGCGCGGTCATGACAAGCATGCCGACTCGCAGATGCTTCATGCTAGACTAGGCATCACTGAAATGCTGCGACTGGCGGCTAAACCGCTTCGCAGTGCGTGTTTTCTTTTTTTGCAGGCCCAATCCCATGAAAGTAGGCATTATTGGCGCAATGGAGCAGGAAGTCGCCATCCTGCGTGACCAAATCAGCAATCTGCAGGTGTTCAAACGCGCCGGTTGCGAAATTTACAGCGGTACTCTGCACGGTACTGATGTGGCGCTGCTCAAGTCCGGCATCGGTAAAGTGGCCGTGGCACTCGGCACCACCTTGCTGATTGAACATTTTGCCCCAGATGTCATCATCAATACCGGCTCGGCCGGTGGTCTGGATAGCCGCCTGAACGTCGGTGATATCGTTGTCTCCAGCGAAGTGCGCTACCACGATGCCGATGTCACCGCTTTTGGTTATGCCTATGGCCAACTACCTGGTTGCCCAGAAGCCTTTGCTGCTGATCCTAAGCTGATCAACATAGCAGAAAGCTGCATTCGCAGCGCCGGTCTGAACACGGTACAAGGCCTGATCTGTAGCGGTGATGCGTTTGTACACGGCGCAGATAATCTAGCTCGCATTCAACAACACTTCCCGCAAATTGCCGCAGTGGAAATGGAAGCCGCTGGCGTTGCCCATGTGTGTAACCAGTACCAACTGCCATTTGTGGTGGTGCGTGCCATTTCAGATGTAGCCGATAAAGAAGCCAGCATGAGCTTTGAAGAGTTCCTGCCGGTCGCCGCCCAGCAATCATCGGTCATCGTGGCCGCGATGCTCAAGCAACTGAACACCTACTAATCGTCCACCACGGAGCCTGACGTGATCCAGCCTGCTGTTACTGAACTCAACTTCCGAGAACTGGCTTTCTGGTATCCGCTGCTGGCGTTGTGGGGTGGCATGCTACTGCACCTGCTGCTACCACAACCGGCGCGCGCATTGCGTCAGGGGTGGACTCTGCTGGCCAGCCGCTTGCTGGCCCGCATGCTACACGCGAAAAACCCGCCCGCTCAGCAGCGCCTATCCGGTGCGCTGAGCTGGTTATTATTGCTATTACCACTGCTGATTTTATTACCGGCACTGCAGATTTTGGCCTGGTCCGAACCGGTGTTTGATGCCGTGCTGCTCTGGCTGGCATTCAGTTGGGCTGCTTTATGGCCGGATAACCAACGTTTTGCCCGCGCACTACAAGGCGAACAAAAACATCTGGCGCGCACCATCTTAGACGAACAAGTGCAACGTGATACCACCGAGCTTTCCCTGCTCGGGTTAGGTAAAGCCGGTGCGGAAACCCTGTTGATGGGCTATTTGCGCGGCTTAATTCATGTTCTGTTTTGGTATTTGCTGGCTGGAGGCTGTGGCGCGCTGTTTTATCGCTGCTGCGAACTGACCGCGCGCTGCTGGTCGCCGGCACAACCGAAAAATCACGCCTTCGGCCTCTTTGCCGCTCGCATGCAAAGCGTACTGGAGTTGCCGGGCAATCTGTTGCTATTGCTGCTGCTGCTCCCTGGGCGTCATCTGCGCCAACGCTGGCAGCGGATGCAAATACAAGCCAAAGGCTGGAGCCACTGGCTCACCGGCGCTCTGTATACCCAAGTCGGTTTACGTTTGGATATCGCGATGGGTGGACCGGTGCGCTATCAAGGCATACGTGTTGGACGACCAACGCTAGGCGGTAGCCGACCGGTACACAGTCGAGACCTGTACCGACTGGCGCGCGATTTAAATTTGTATGCGTTTATCCTGTTATTGCTAAGCTCAGCCGGAGTGTTACTGCGATGAAAAAGACGCTGACATCACGCTTATACCGCGTCTTATCTCGCTCGTTAGCGCTGTGTCTGCTGCTTGTAAGCTACAATCTGCTGGCGGCGGCACAACGGGTGATCTCCCTTTCGCCCTCTACCACCGAATTAGCCTACGCCGCCGGTATGGGCGAGCAGATGGTGGCCGCCAGTAGCTATTCCGATTACCCTGCCGCTGCGCAACAGCTCGAGCGGGTTGCCGATCACCGCGGGATCAATGTCGAGCGGATCTTACTGCTAAAGCCAGATCTGGTGTTGGCATGGAAAGGCGGGAATCCCACGCGCCCACTGCAACAGCTCGAGCAACTGGGGATCCCGGTATTTTATGCAGACCCACGCCGCTTGGACGATCTGGCCAGTGAGTTAGATCAGCTCGCCGCCTACAGTAGCCATCCAGACGAAGCGCGTGCCAACGCCCAAGCACTGCGCCAGCAATTCAGCACTCTGCAGCATACCTATCAACGTCAAACGCCCATTCCAGTATTTATCCAATACGGCACGCAAGCGATGTTTACCCCCGGCGTCGATACCCTGCAATCGCAAATCGTCAGCCTGTGCGGAGGTAAAAACATCTTTGCCGACAGTGGCCTGAGCTGGCCTAAGATCAGCCGTGAGCAAGTTCTGCTGCGTAAGCCACACGCCATTATCGTGCCTGGCAATGCCGAAACGGTGGCTGAAGTTCGCCGCTACTGGCACGGGATGTTAGACGTGCCTGTTATCGCCGTGGAGGAGAGTTTGTTAAGCCGCAGCGGGCCACGTATGCTGCAAGGCGCACAGCACATTTGCACCGCATTGGCGAAACTCTCACCTGCGTCATAATTCAGTAAAAAGCCCGTTGCCAGCAGGCCGCTAAACGCTACAATCGCCGGCGTTTTAAAACTGACTGACTCTGAGGGCTTTCCATCACATGCTGTATTTCTTCGACATGCTGGGCACCGCTGTTTTTGCCATCTCCGGTGTACTCCTTGCCGGCCGTTTGCGGATGGATCCGTTCGGGGTGGTCGTTCTGGCCGCGGTAACTGCCATTGGCGGCGGTACTATTCGCGATATGGCGCTGGATGCCGGCCCGGTATTTTGGATCCGCGATCCCTTCTATCTGACGGTGATTTTTATTACCTGTGCCCTGAGTATGCTGCTGATCCGCCCTGCTCGTCGGATCCCGTGGTGGGTGCTGCCGGTACTGGATGCAGTCGGTCTGGCGGTCTTCTTAGGGATCGGGGTGAACAAAGCCTTGCTGTGTGGCGCTAGCCCAATGGTCGCAGTGGTGATGGGCGTGATCACCGGCGTAGGCGGCGGGATCATTCGTGATGTGTTAGCCCGTGAAGTACCCATGATCTTGCGTACCGAGATCTACGCTACCGCCTGTATTATCGGCGGGATCCTGCACACCGGCGCACTGAGCCTGGGTGTCGGCGCACAACATGCGATGCTGCTGGGTTTATTTAGCACTTTAGGGATCCGCTTGGCGGCGATCCGCTGGAACCTGAAATTGCCGACCTTTCGTATTGACTGATGATCCCCGATTTGGATAGTCTGGGATGTGGGATCAATGATTTTTTCTATCAGATCCTCAAAATGTGACGCTATTTATAGAAAGTTGTATTAAAAAACAGCAAGTAACTCGATGAAGAGTAGACTCGCCCACCCCGATTTCCTATAATTGCGCCCGTCAGGCCCCATAGCTCAGTGGTCAGAGCAGGCGACTCATAATCGCTTGGTCCCCCGTTCAAGCCGGGGTGGGGCCACCAAATTTAATCTGTTAATTCAGGCACTTAAGCCACCCACAGCGGGTGGCTTTTTTGTTTCTATCGACCTGATGGCAGCAAAATGGCAGCAGGTTTTTCCTGTATAGCTCATTTGTCTCATATCTAGCCCAATAAAAAGCCCGCTCAGTTGGCGGGCTAAAACAAAATCCAGCATTCATAAAGCCATCACAAAGCCATCACTGTCTGCTGGCCTTGTGGATGTGGGTTCACCATGTTGATCACATTTGGCTTTGTGATTGAGCGGACCACTGTTTCATGGGAAACAAACGTATGGCTGCAATTGATATTGGTGCACTGGTTGTAGCGTTCTTTAGTTTCATTAGTAACAACGAAACTGCTGCGCGTATGTGCCGGGCACCCACATATTGGACAATTCATCATAATAATTTTCTCCCAACATCATTCACTAAACGTAAATCATTCTACATCAACAACCCAAAATGGAACAGTTTTACTCCATGCTCAAATCATCAATCTTTACCTCAAGCTCTAAAGTATTCGTGTAGCCGCTCTCGTTTAATGAATGGGTCACCGTAGTCAGCAGCCAATCAGCTGCGTCAATTTCAGCTTTAAACCCGTTCACTTTAACCGGCATCTCCGGATACAGGTCTGCTCGCCCTCGAGCTAAATCGATTGTGAATGTGGCAACCCCCCGCTGCAGCTTTTGCCATGCAGCCTTTGCAGCACGTTCAGCATTACCTTTGTTGGCATAGGTATGCCCCAACACCAACACGTTGCCTTCCGTTCCCATCAGGTATTCACCTTGCTTGGCTTCCGGCTCTTTCGGCTTTGAGGTTCGGCGCTTACGCTTAACGGCAACTTGCTCTTTCTTTTTTGGCTCGCGCGTATTGAGCCAATTCGCCGTTACACCGGTATATGCGCCTCTGTCGGCCAATCCAAACCGATGCCCATCACCTTTGGCGCGTGTAATGGTTACAGCAGGAATAGGCTTACCGCTGGCGGTTCTCCCTTGCCCTTGGCGGATAAATAACAGCTTTCCACCTTTGACTGAGGCTATCGCCCCTTCCTGTTTTGCTAGTCGTGTTAAAAAGCTGCCGTCTGACTCATTGGTTTGATCCACATGATTGATGTGAGTCTTTGCCATTTCACTATCCAGTGCGACTTCCAGCTTATTGCGCTTGGCAATGGTGGTCACAATGTCGCCCAGCGTAACGTCGTGGTATGACGCATCCCGCTGGATATTCAGCGTGTCACGAAAATCGGCACTTCTTGCCGTAATTCTTAACACGTCCGGCGCACCAGAGTGCTCTATCTCATCAACCGTAAAACGTCCCTTTGGGGTCAACGCTTGCCCTTTCCAGCCTAACGCCAGCGTGAGGCCAACGCCTCGGCGCGGTAATTTCAGTGCACCATCAGCGTCATCCAGTTCAATATCCAACTGGTCAGCCTCAAAACCGCGATTGTCTGTCAGGGTCAGTGACTTCAACCGTTTTTCAATTTTGGTGGTAATGTCCTGACCCTCCATGGTCAGACTAAATGCTGGGGTGTTCTCCTGCCCCTCAAGCCAATCCAGAGTCATGACAACATCCCGCCTATCGCACTGCTCACGTTATCTTTCATTTGGCCCAGCTGGTCGGCCAAGTCACCAAACATATCTGTCAGCGATTCATCCACTCGCTTTAACGAAATGGTGAAATCAATCTGACGTGCCGAGCCATCACTAAAAAAGACTTTCTTTGTCTGGTTGATACTCTCGATCACGTACATGCCGTAAATCGTCCCTGCGCCGTCGAGCAACGACCACGCTTTGCCGGTATCCGCCATTTGTTCCAGCGTCAGCATAGAGAAACGGCCACCGGTTAATGAGGGGAAAAGAGTACCGGTCAGCGTTATCGCGTCAGTGTCCGGCCCCAAGAACTGCGAGGACTGACGGCGACCAATGCGGCTATTCGTCGCATGACGCCATGCTTTTTGTTGTTGCAGTTCTTGGTACGGCACCGTTTTCAACATGAAAACGAATAGCCCCAGAGACAACATCATTAGAACATCTCCCGATCACTAAACTGGCTACGCGCACGGGCTTGCAGCTTGCGGTCACGTTCATCCATCGCCTGCATGACGATGCGTGCAATGTCTTGCGGTGACTGATTGGCTGCCGCGTGAATATGAATTTCTGTTTTACCCGCACTGACTACCGGCGCCGCATTCTGTTTCACAGACACCGTTGATGATGTTCGGTATTCCGCCGCCGGTAAGCTCATGGGATGCAATGGCGCAGCCGCTGCAGGCACTGCCGCACTCATTCCCAGCGCGGCTACTGCCGCCATGACTGCCGTTTGTTTGCGACCGGTCACTCTGGCTGGCCCATTAACCAACTCCGGCCCACGTTCACCGACAATGCCAAACTGACCCGACGGGATATATCCACCGGCGTCGAACAGCCCTGCAAAGCCCCACCCTGATTTTTGCTGCGTCACTTTGGGCATCACTTGCGCAGCAGCGGCTGGCACTGATGCGTTATCCGATTTCATCCAATCAGGTAAATAGCTGGATAGAGAGGTCAGTTTCGCTTTCAGGGTTTCCCACTTCTCATTGATGCCAGCAAGCAAGCTATCAATCATGCCTCGCCCTGCTTCGACAAACTGCGCGGGTAATGCCTTCGCCCCCGCCACAATCTCATCCCATTTGGTTGAGATAAATCGGGTGATCGCGTCCCATGTTTGCTGCGTCCACTGGGTAATGCTGGCCCAGAGCGCCTTTATCTTTGGCCCCAAGGTGTCCCAGTTCTGCCAGATGTAAATTGCAGCGATAGCAATCGCCGCCAACACGGCCAATATCGGGTTAGTTAACATGGCACGCCCCAGCCACAACATCGCCGAGCCAACAAAACGCACGCCTTTAGCCAAGCCGCCCAGCATGCCGATGATGCTGGGCAGTTTTACGCCAACCATTGCAAAGCCCAGACGCATCACAGCCATCGGGCCAATAATGGCTGCAACTGCCACCGCGATTGACCCCATGACAATCAACAACACAGAAAGGCCCGCCGCTGTTTTCATCAGCACCCCAGCCAAACGCGGGTTTTCTTCGACAAAACGTCGAAATGCACCGGTAGCCTGCTTCGCCAGAGTGATGATCTCCATCAACGGATCCCGCAGAGACTGACCCAGAGAAGAGAAGGTGTTATTGACCCCTGTTTTCAGCAGCAGATATTGCGACGATAACGAGTTCTTATCGATATCAGACTCACGTTGCATGGAGCCTTTCGCGCCGGCCTTTTGGGTTAAGTCCAGCTGACGAATAAATTCATCAATGTTTAGCCCTAGCTTCTGTGCATCATCGCCGAACTCTTTACCAAACAGCTGCGTCATCACGCTAAGCTGCTTCTCTTTCGACAACCCTTTAATCCGGCCCAGCACATCCTTGATGGTCGCCACCGCATTATTGGCAATGCCTTTTTCTAGTTGAGTCGCATTCAGGCCAAGGCTTTTCATCCCGTCACTGAATCGCTGGCTCTGCATTGATGCGATACCCAGCTCACGCACCATGGCCTTACTTGCCGATGCTGCCACTTCGGGAGCCGCCCCGAGAGACAAGAACGTAGACCCCAATGCAGCCGCCTGCTTGTAGTCCATCTTGTCGGCAATATCCCCCATCCGTTGCATCACATTGATGATGTCTGCGCCTTTGGATTGGGCGTTGTCATCCAGATAGTTGAGGGTGTCGCCCAAGTCTTCGATGTTCCTCATCGGGATTTTGTAGAGAAACGCGATTTTCCCAAGGTCTTCGGCCAGTTGGTCTGCGGGCATTTCAAACGCCTTGGACGCTTTGGCCGATACCGCGGCAAAGCTCAGTAGGTCTTTTTTCTGTTTGTCCCACGGGTCTTTGTCATTGGCGACGCCCATTCGGGCACCACCTTCAACTAAGGCCGCTATATCCATGGCACCGTTTGCCATCGGCAATGTTTCACTCAGGCGCTGGATCTCCTTTTGCATCTCCTGATATTTGGCTGTTCGACCGCCGTTATCATCCAGCAAACCATTGACCTGCTTGGCGACGCCTTTCATGGCATCTTCCATTGCGCTGTAGCTTTTCACGGCATTGAATACCGGCATCCCCATCGCGATCCCCGCCCCCATAGAGGACGCGCCAGCACCGGCAATCCGATCACGCACTTCTAGTGTTTTGCTGTATTGCGCCTTGGCCTCGGCCATTTTTCGCTGCCGTTCGCCCACGCGCTTTAACATGCGCTCTTGCTCTTTGAGCTTGGCGTTATACCGCTCGGTTTCAGACGCTATCCGCGCCGTGGCTTGTTCACCATCTTTGGCCGATATTCCCATGCGGTATAGCTCTGCGCGGGTTTTCCCCATCTGCAGTACACCATCCCGCTGCTTTGCCTCCAACTTGCTGACCGCTCGCCACTGGTCTTCCAGTGCCTTGGTCTGCTTCTTGGTGGTGCTGTCGAGTTGAGATAACTCGCGGGTCATCATCTGCGCTTTCAGTCGGGCTTGCTCCAGCTCGCTGCCGGTCTGCTTGACCGCCCGAGAAAGGGCGTTAAATGATGTGAGTTTTTGACCGGCCTGCTCTAGCCGTTTGAGTTCATCGCGGGAGTTTTTTACATCAGCGGCCAGCGCACGGGTGCTGGCCTGAGCTTGTTTGAATGGGCGGGTTAGCTTTTCGACGGCAGAGAGCACTACCTGCAAACGCAAATTTCTATCACTCATCATTAGCACCACTGCGCAAAATCGCCCGATGCCGCCACTCCAGTAATTCAGGCAATGACATGTCGTCAGTGACGGCAGGTGACCAGTGAAAGACCGTGGCAATATCTGCCATCAGGTCTTCTACCATTAAGCTGTCTGGATATCGGACTTCACCCGATTCGGCAGCAAAAAAAGCACCACCTCCGTACTCAACGAAATGAGGTCAGCCGGATCCATTGTCATGACTTCGGCACGGGTCAGGGATGGCGTCGTGACCCGTGGCAGCACCAGTGTCATGTAGTCCACGTCCATTTCCATCAAGGCTTGTAAGCGACAGCCTCGCAACGCACCGGACTGAGGCTTACGCACCACAACGTGCGTGATGGTTTGGTTACCACGCTGAATCGGGGTATCCAGCTCGACGGTCTTTTGGGTTACTTCACCGCTGGCAATATCCATGGTGATTGGGGTTTCTTGGGTTGGTGTAGTCATACGTGTTCCTATTGAAATTGATATGGCGCGGCCCGTGCCGCGCACTGTGAGACAGTCAGATTAGAGGCCGATAGCGGTGCGGTGTGCTTCCAACAAATCGACGCCATTCGCGCGCTCAATCATGTTGATAGTGTCGATTTCAATCAGCTCTTCACCATTGATGGTCAGCTTGTAGTAGGTCGGGGAAAAACTGATTTTGGTGGTTGAGCTATCACCCTGCTTGTTGTCACCACCGTCGATCTCTTTGTGACGACCACGAACAACTACCTCAACGGCCATCACTTCGGCGGTATCATCACGTTGAATTGAGCCGGTAAAGCGCAGCTGAACCGCGTCGGCCTTGGCCGCGCCCCACTGTCTGAACACCAGAATTTCCGTACCGCCGAGCGTGAACTCACAGGCCAGTGCGTCATCATCCAGACCCAAATCAATGTCTGCCGCGCCTGACATACCGCCGCCGCGATATTTTTCAAACTTGCGGGTCAGCTTTGGCAAGGTGAAGGACTCAACAATGCCCATCCAGTTTTCACCGTCATTGAACATGTTGAGGTATTTGAGTTTGCGAGGTAATGCCATCTGTAGCCCCCTTAACCTTTAACCTTGGATGCAAAATCCATCAGGTATTTATCCGTAATACGCTGGCGTAACATCAGGTTTTCCAGCGGTGGGACAGGGGTATAGTCGTAATCCAGTAACAACTTGCCTGCCTTGAGTGACTCTTTGGTATTAATGGCGGGATCTACCCAGCAGCGACCACCCAGCAAATACCCTTGCGATACCATCTCACGCAGTTTTGCGTTGATGCCTTCCACGATGTCGCGGACTAAAGATGGGGTCAGCGGCTTATCAATGGCCCACATATGGGCTTCGGCCATAGTGTCAGCCAGCACTTGGGCGGTACGGGTGTAACACTCAAAAGCAAACAGCGGGTCATCCGAGCAGCTGCGGGAACCCCAGAAGCGGAAACCGTTCTGGCGGATCAGCGTGGTCACATCGTTTTCGTTGAGTAGACCGGCATCAGTCGCAGGGTTTTGTAAATCCCAGAACACATCAGCAGACAGACCCGTTACCCCGTTGACGCCAACGTTAGACAGGGACTTATGCCAGCCAATCTCTTGGTCAATCTTGGCGCGTAAGCCTAACGCACGCGCAGTGGCAAAGGCGGTGGTATCTGCATTCGTGGTGGTATCCCACGAGACAAAATCCGGCCAAATCAGCATCAGCTCACGTTGGCTAAAGTTCTTACGGTAGGCGATCACTTCTTCAACGGTTTTGCAGCCGTATGCACTGGCATAGACAAACCCGCGCAGCGATTGGGCAATTGCAGTCAGCTCGGTCGTCACTGCTTTCACATCGTGCCCCGGCACACCCAGAATGCGCGGTTTTACGCCCAACTGAGCTTGCGCAGCCAGCAAGGCTTTCATGCCGGTTTTCTTACCTTCGTCAGTCACGCCGCCGATAATATTGGATGTAGTTTCGTCTTCGGTTTCGCCCTGCTGAACACGCACCACCACGGCAACCGGCGAACTCTGGTCAGCAATAGCATCTAACGCGCTCGCCAGCGTGCCTGTCTTACCGGCTTTGCCTTGCGCGGTTACAACGTCGGTAATTAGAACGGGTTTATTCAGGGGGAATGCGGTGCTATCCGCATCATCGCCAGTACACACCATCCCAATGATGGCGGTACTGACAGTTCGGATGGTGCGCGTGCCCTCGTTGATTTCTTGGACACGGACACCGTGGTGATAATCTTGCGCCATAAAGCGGATCTCCGGTTAAGGTGTTCCGCTATGGTGAAAGGATAGAGAAAATGCTGCACTTCGTTACCGTTGTGTCGCTGATGACACAATGGCCCCGCACAAATTAGGCGTCTGGCGGGGTCGGCCAGTCGATCTCCGGTGCGGTTGATGTGTCCACAGCCTGCAGTGCAGTGATGTAGTTCATCCACGCAATAAGTGATGCTTTATCGGTATCGGAAATCATGCCAAGTTGGAGCTGGGTTTGCCAAAGGCTGATGTGCTGCTTTGCATTTTCTATACGAGCCGACTTTTCTGTTTCAGCCTGTGCAATTAACTCATCTGGATGAATAACAATACTCGGCGGCTGAAACTCACCCTCACTAAAAATCCAACCTATATCAGCAATGTCAGTTGTTACTGCGACTAAACCATCAGGCGGTGACCATTCTCCATCGCCTGACCATTCGATGACATTCTCTACCATACCGTCTGCATTTATTAATGCATATCGCATTATGAGTACTCCCATACCACGCAAAAACCGCCTGCTCCACGGCCACCAAGAGTAGGCAAATTAGCATTCAATCCGTTGTTACATGAACCTGAACCGCCCGCACCATATGATTTAGCATCCATTCCAGGACTATTTGTGCCTATATTGTTACCGCCATGACCGAAATAGCTATAACCACCATTACCGCTAAGCGCTTGGCCTGTAGATGAAATAATGAATCCTCCGAACCCCGGACCACCTACAGCAGCATGTATCGCTAACGCTAACGGTGATAACGTAGGGATCAACTCATTATTGACAGCATTTTGGGCGAACATTGGCGGAGTACCCGTTATACACATCCCTCCAGCTCCACCGGGAGCAATAGCATACTCACCAAATAATGAGTTGCCGCCATTGCCTCCCCGTTGATTGATGCTTCCACCACCAGGAGCACCACCAGAACCAATGGTCACGTTAACGGACAGCTCATCTGTAATATTGTTGACCTTAAACTTTATGTAACATGCGGCAGCACCACCACCGCCAATGCTGACTTGGCCGGGGGGCGTTGTTGATGCGCCACCGCCACCGCCACCGCCGCCGATGAGTTCAACAACGATTGTTTTAGTCCCCGAAGT
This sequence comes from Plesiomonas sp. ZOR0011, assembly GCF_000800945.1. Taxonomy (NCBI): domain Bacteria; kingdom Pseudomonadati; phylum Pseudomonadota; class Gammaproteobacteria; order Enterobacterales; family Enterobacteriaceae; genus Plesiomonas; species Plesiomonas sp. ZOR0011. The sequence continues at coordinate 133,545 of NZ_JRKB01000012.1, read as the reverse complement.
TGGGCGATAAACGCCAGATGTGGAGAACAACCTAACGTTTAGTAATCTACCGAGCTTACACTCGTTGAGGCTCTTGCCTATACTCTCTGAAAATTTCGGGTCGTTATTAATAGCTGCAGCCACTTTACCCAAATCATTCAACGTCTCAGGAGCATTCGAGACTTTCGCATATTGCTTGTGCGGGTCATCAGCTTCGGCATGTAACTCCATGAGTTTGTCCGCATACTCACGCACCTCAATAACCTTATCATCCACATACTGACGCGTTGCCAGAACAACGGACGGGTCGATTTTCAAGGATACCGACTGCGTACTGCTGACAATCAAAATCACACGGATAGTTTGCGTTCTACCACTGCCCTCTTGCAGCTGCGGCTTGTACGTTTCTGGGCAGTTGGCAATGGCAACTAATGAGCCGTCTTTATCAAACAAGCCCACTTCACGGATCCACCAACCGCCCACGTCTTCGGGGATCACCTGCTCAGAAATAATCTGACTGTTGTTGAGCGGGTCAATCGTCAACAGGTTAATGGCCGCACGCCGACGCTCACCAATCAGTGCCGTTTGCGCAGGATTAGGAATCGGTAAGCCTCCGCCACCATCCCCCACAGCCATGTGCGTAATTTCCAGTTGAGTACCCAATGCGGTCGCGTTCGCCAGCTTGGCCGCGCCCAAATTGGTCAATATGGCAAAATACTTAGCCGCCATAACAAATCTCCAGCGAGTCAATTACATGCACTGCGCTGCCGGTATAAGTTTCACCGCCTACGCTGATGTGCTCAGGTAAATATGGGTAAATGGTCAGGGTATCCCCCAGATAACAGGCCGCCCCGACATGGGCATATCCCTGCACTTGCAGTTGAATTGACATGCCAGCCAAGTGACGGCTGCACGGCTTGGCATCCTCAATCAATCGCTCCAATTCGTGGTAGGTATCTTCCGTGATCCCGCTGTCTTGCACGCCGATATCCAGCCGAAACGTCCCTGGCGGTTCGTTCGTTTGCCACCATTCAATAATGCGAATGAGATAACCAAACGGCTCGACCACACGCCGGATAGCACCAAGCGTGCCTTTGTGTTTGTGGATATAGAATGCGTCTTTCACCACTTGCCGCTTGACCGACTCCGGCCAGCTCTCGTCCCAGCGGTCAACAGAGCGTGCCCATGCCAGATACGGCAGAAACTTCACCGGACAGGTATCCGGATCCCAGAGGTCACGCAGCGGCACGTTAAGGTCACTGATGCCCTGACAGGTCTTAGCCAGATTGCGTTCAAGCTCCGTTGAGCCGGTAGGTAATAGGGTTGGTTCACTCATCCGTACCCCCAACCGTCACGGCCCATTCCGTACAGTGCGCGGCCTGAGTTCTGTTCAGTACGATGTCTTGCGCCGGTTCGCTGATCACCACCCGCTGCACTCCCTCCACATGGAGCGCAGCGTAAATGGCAGATAGCCGAATATCTCGCCCAAGCCGACGCTGGGCGCTGATGTAGGTTTGTAAACGGGCCTTAGCGGCGGCCAAAATAGGTTCGGCCTCCGGCCCCGGATAGACGTAGAGCTGGGCAATAGTGCGATATGACACGATGCTGGCCGACTGCACGGTAAGCCGATCACTAACCGGCCGCACATTTTCATCATTCAAGGCATCGCGTACTTTCGTCAGTAAGGCTTCATCGGCTTGCCCATTACCGGTACGCGATAACACCGTGACCGTCACTTGGGCTGGCGCAGGACTAATGGCACTGGCATCAGCCACTTGCCCGTCAGCACTCAACGCATGAAACTCATAGGCCGCCGTTGGCCCCGCCACCGATAACCCCTCAAACGCTGCCGGTATGCGTACACGCAAATCGGCATCATCTTCCATAACCGCAGGGATAGGCGGCACGGTGCTGGTATCCTCCGGCGTCACCACCAAGCGGCGAACATTGTTATTCGCGGCCAACTGTTCTAAATCACTACTGCGTGCATACGCCACCATCACGGCTTGTGCCGCTTCATTGATGCGCTTACGTAGCAACAGCTCGCGGTAGGCGTTCTCCTGCAGGAGCTTAACGATCGGCTCTGACTCCATTTGCAACGTTCTGCGCATAGCGTCTTTGTCGTCTGGACGGCACAGGGAAATCAGGCGTTCTTTGCGCTCGGCCAGCAACACTTCAAAATCCAGCTCTTCAACGACATTGGGCATTGGAAGCTGTGACAAATCGACTGATGCCATTACGCATGCCCCTTGAGTGGTACGGATAAACTGGCAAACGTGCCGTCCGTCAGCACGCCGGTCAGCTCGGCGGCCATGGCTCCGTTCATGTCCGTTTTCATCTGGATACTTTGCAGTTGAACGCGCGGCTCCCAGCGCGTGATGGCACTGTAACTGGCAGCCATCAGCTGCAAGCGGAGTGCCGCATTTTGCGGCTGGTCGATTAACTCCGGCACAATCGAACCATACTCACGACGCGCAATACGGGTGCCAACGGGCGTTCCCAAGATATCCGCCATGGATTGGCGGATATGCTCCAGTTCGGTAATTCGCTGACCGGTACGCCGGTTCATGCCCAGATACTTCACTTTGGCCCTCCCGAATTGTCTTTCCCCGCCTGCACTTCGATATGGACGTGCTTATGCACAACAACGCCATTGGATGACATCGCCCCACCGCTCTGACTGACTTCGCCGTTAATCTGCGTGTGCTCGGCATCAATGGTTAGCTGCTTGGTGACAAGCTCCATGCTTTCTGCCGCAGCCATGCTTAGGCTCTTGATGCCGGATACCGACAAGTGCCCCGATTCCGGTTCATATTCAAAACGGGCACCATCAGGAAACGTCACGACCCAACCGTCTTGTGAGTTGGACGGTGGCGGGTTTTCATCGGAATAAATGGCCGGTAGGGCAAAAGCCGTGGTCAGCTCGCCGCCGATAGCCAACAGCAAAACTTGCTCACCGGCAGAAGGTTTCCACCACGTACGTGATGCTCCCGCACGCATGGTCAGCCACGGGATCCAATCGGTTTTCAATTCGCCACTGGCAACCCGACACAACCATTTGTCCGCATCAACATCGGTAATGACGCCGGTGCGTATCATGTTGCGCAGTAGCCGCAGCAGTTCAGTTAATTGAGTGTTCATGAGGGGTAGCGTGCCATCAGGTCGATAGCACGCGCATTAGGTGGGCGTTGTATGGTTTACCGCACAATGGCGATGGGGAATTACTGGCTCAGATGGTTAATCAGTTCATCACCGACCCGAGCCACATCGGCTTCGGTCACGCCGAGCAGCTGACGTTGCGGATACTTGATGCTACCCCGTTTACCAAGCCGCTCACGCAAACCGTATTGGTGAACTCTAGCGATGTCATTGACGCGGCTATTACTGAAACTGACCTCGGCCACATCCGGCGTGGCTTTGGCTTTGAGATACCGCGCGGTGCGGATTTTGCGAAACATCTTGCGGCTGATGCGCCCCTTCTTCATCCGCTTTTGCGGTTTTCGGGCCTCATAGGCCGAGCCATCAGGATTTTGCTGTTTTTGGATCCGTTGCTGCTGTGATTGACGCAAGTCACGCGCCCATTTGGCCGTCAGCTTGCGCCGCTGGGCGGGACTAACCTGCTCCAGTAACCCTGCCATCCACGCTTCAAGCTGGATAAAGTCACGCACGGCTCCACCCCAATTCATCTGGATCGGCTGGGGATGGTTCGCCGACGGCCTCAACCACCAGTTTTCCGTTTTGCTCGCTGACTATCACGCGCTCAGTCAGCATCAAATCAATGCTGATATCGCAGGACGTATTGTTGAGAATGTCGGCCTCAAACGTCAGCGCCCGTTCGCGCATCTCCGGATTGTTCAGCACATCGGGCTGGTTCTCTCGTAGCCACGCCACTATCGGTGCCATGAGTAAGTTTTGGTTACCCGAAAAGTTCATCACGATCACGTTGAGCGTATAGCGATACTCAAAGGAAAAAGACGTGGCCAACGTAGAAACAATGCTGCCATTATCAATAAACAGGCTCAGGTTCTCGGGGTTCTTTTCCAACGCTGGGACTTTTTCACAAAGAAATGTCCGTAATGATTCCGGCTTTTTCACGCTGGCGCTCCTGACAATCAACAATCATATCCACTTTGGCGGCACACGCCGCCCATGCTGCTACCGCAGTATCACCATCGTCACGCAGTTCACCGTTTGTTGTCGGCGCTGCCGCTGGCAGCTGACAACGGGTGATGCTGGGACAGGTACGCATGATAACCTGCAGCGCCGGTGATGGCTGGACGCTGTTGCAGCCGGATAATCCCAGCAGGCAAAGGAGTATCAGCCCAGCGTTTAAGCTCTGCATTTTCATTAATCAGCTCCTTAATCCGGTGATTTTTAGCCGCAACGCCTGCAGTTAACGCCTCAATTTGTTGCTGCAACGTAGCTTGGTATCGGTCATTCTCTTTGGCCGTTTCATTCAAGGTGATGATCTGCTGTTTTTTCTCTTCCACGGCCTGATTCAGTGCTGCGATGTCGCTGCGTAAATCTGTGACCGTTTGCTGGGCTTTATCCAAGCGCCAAGACTGGAGCAGCGCACCCAACAGCAACGCCACCACCATGATCCCCACGAATACCCGCATTCAATTAACCCCTCGCAGACAGTGGGCAAGCTCACGCTGGCGGCGGCTGACCAATCCAGCATTTTTAACCCCGCCCACATAGACCCAACGGGATAACTGCTGACATGCCTGTGACCAATTACGCTGATTGATAAAGTGGGCCAGTGTAGAACGACAAGCCGCAGAGGAGCCGACATTAAATCCCCAGCTCACCACTGCGTCATAAACCGGCTGCGGCATGGTCACAGGCATGCAGCGCGCTAAGGCCTTTTCCGTTCGTGCGACATCGGCCACCAAATTTTCAGCTACCTGCCGTTCAGTAACGGCACTCTTTGAGGTCACCCCTTCGGTATGGCCGATCCCGTTCGTCCACACCCCTGCACTACAGCGGTATGGTGTTAGGCGGCAGCCCTCAAAGTCGGCGATCAGTTTTAACCCCTCGTCAGATACCTTGAGTTGGTGATAGCCGGGCACCATGGCAACCAGTGCCAGAATCGCCCCGACCAGACAACGTTTAACGGTTGAGCTGTTCATAAATCCCCTTACTCAATGCATCAGACTTGTCTTTGAAAATCTGATAGGTCTTGCGCCGGTAGTACCAATTGACAAAGAACGTCCCGACGCCCAACACCGTACCGGTCAAAAAGGCTACGTCCTGCACGGTCAGCCCACCCAGCCATGCCAAAAAAAGGGCCAGCCCGTAGGACATGGCCGTGGTGATTTTTTCCATCCGTTAATCCCATAGCTGCACAGTTTGCGTGGTCGGCGTAGACACCACATCAGGCAGCTCGACCTCCATACCGTGCGGCAGGAACGGGCCGACATCTGCCAATGCGGGATTCGCCGCCAACACAATTTCAGTCATGCCCCGAGTGCGCCCGTAATAGCGCCAACACAGGGCATCCACGGTGTCATGTTGCATGGCTCTCACTCGCACTAAATCAGCTCCACCGTCATGTGTGCTCGCCCCTGCAAACGCTGGATAGCCCATTGCGCATCACGCCACAGCTCATCAATCACGGTCGCCATATCTTCGGCGCGTTTCCCCCCTGACTTGGTAGTGTCGATGTCTTGGTAACGCTCAGTCAGATTGGCTTTGATGCGGCTATACACGGCGCGCCGATACCAATAGGTCAATTCACTAAATCCACCGATGGTGGCGGCAGGGACATCAGCCAAGTTTGCAAAGCCCAAGCGCTGCTGTTGCTCCTTGTACAACGCCAGTTCGGCGTTGGTTTCACTCATTGCGGATAACGCCACTTCTTTGAGGCGCTCATTCGTCACCGAGCCATCGGTACGCATCGCCAAGCGGTAATGTTCCAGATCAACATCCGGCCAAAACGGGGTATTTTTGATAGTTTCCGCTTTGCCATCAGGCTGCTCAGGCGCAACAAACTCCATCCTGCATTCCTCTGAATTGGTAGGCGGTGGACGGGATTTTGATGCGGCATCTGCCTGTCGCCATCCCGTGCCGCCTCGCGCGTGGGCACGTTCTGTTATCCGTTGTTGGCGTTACGGGCAATTCGCTCCAGTTGCTCCATATCTTTTTTCACGCCACAGTTCTTATCGAACTGGAACGCCTGACTGATATGGGCATACGCCAACACCGGTTGATTGTTATCGCGCAGGCCATACGCCAAAATTTTATGGAGTTTGGCCCGTACTTGATCTGGCATATCGTGGGAGTCGGTCAGCGCCAATGTGCGCTGGATAAGGTCAACATCGACCGGCTGTTTGGACGCATAGGCATGAATGGTGGCATCGGCAATTTCTTCGGCTACGGCGCAGGCCGTCTGGCGGTTGTAGCGCTTTGGCATCACCAGACCATGCTTTAATGCATACTCGGCAATATCCAACGCCCCCGAAAAATCACCGGCATCCACACGCCAAATCATGATGTTCATCAGCACATCATCTTGTGCCCCTTTCCCCGTCGCCAATGCCCCAGCCACCCACGGCTGGTAATACGGTAAGAGTTCGCGTTTCAGTTCGGCCTTACGCACCGTGGACTGCACACGCTTGAGCCGACGCTGGTCTTCTTCCAGCTTGAGCAACATCTGGTTGTACGCCGATAGGTTTCGTAAGGTAGAGCCGCCCATTTGGGCGGACTCCTCAGCCTGAACACGCATTAAATGGCGTCGTGCAGGACTTGGCATGATCACGCCTCCGCAGCAGCCGGTTGTGATGCCGCCGCAACGAATGAGCCGACTTTGATGTTTTCGACTAACGCCACACAGCGGTAATCTTCCACCACGTAGGCTTCATTCACGGACTCTAGGTTTTCAATGCGATCACGTTTTGGATTGTCCAGAACGGAGCGGCGGCGCGTGTCTTCTTGCCAATAAATCGACAGGTTATCCAGACGGGTGATCATCAGCGCATTGGCTGGGAAGTATGGTGCGCGTACCGCTTGCAAACCGCCCATGCGTTTCTGGCTGATAATCATCTCAGCGGCCATGGCTTCGCTGTTGTCCTGCTCTTTGTTGACCAGGGGGAAATACTTGTCAGCAAGCAGTGCACGGCCACAAATCACCACCAGACCGTCGTCGTCCTGAAACACGGGGTCAATGATTTCATTCACGGCATCCATAACCAGTGCGTCCAGATTGGCGTAATCGCCCCCCTTGCCCACTTTGATAACCTTGGTCACCGAGCCATCATCGGCGGTGATGCCATCCATCACATGCGTTGGCGCATCGTTACGCACCTTCTGCAGCCAACCGATATTCACATCTTGCAGCATGGGGTTTTTCGCACGGTCAGAGGTTTTCGCGCGGGATGTCCCGTTGAAACCAATCATGATGCGGTCCAAGGCTTGGCGCTTGATAATGGCGTTACGGATCCGCAGCTGGAAGTCTTTAAACTTGGCCCACAAATCCAGCTTGGCGTACGGCAGCGCCGTATCGAAGTTGGTCTGTTCGCACTTGTATTCCACATCACTAAATGCGGTAGGGTCGGTCGGCTCACGCTCTTTGTCGTCGGTGTTGGTTGTCCCCGCGATACTGGTGCCGACGCCCAGCCCCAGCAACTGGCCGGACTGCTCAGACACAGGAACAACGTTAATCAGTGACAGGAATGCCGAGGATTGTTGGATCGCATCTTCCAGCGTCTGGTTCACCGACGGCGCAACCGTAAACTTTGAGGTCAGGTCACCGACATCAACGTCGTTCAGTTCGGCTAACCGCTGCAGGAAGGCGTTAAAGGCAAATTTGGTATTCTTTTTCATGTAGGTGCTGCTCCGTTAGCAGTTAGTTTGTTCTGACGGTGAATGGCTGCCACCGGTAGAGAATGGTCGGCGCTGTGAGCTGCTGTCTTCGGTATTCAGACGCGTGGTCAACTCATCAAGCTGTTGGCTGCAGGTTTCCAACTTGCTTTCCAGTTCATCCACTTTGGCAAGACTGGCGGACAGCTCAGTAACCTGCTTTGCCGTCTGCTGAACTTCGGACGCACACAGCTCAACGGCCTGATGCACATCGCTGAAACGGGCATCATCTGAGGTCTGTTTTTTATCGAACAACGCGCGAATGCGGGTAAACAGCGTGTTTTTATGGTCGGGCACGTCCTCAAACTCGATCACCGTTTCTTCGGCCACCGTGAACAGGTTGTGCGGACTGAGTTTGCGATTTGCCAGCGTACTTTCCCCTGTCGCACTAAAGCTCAGGCGTTGCGTCCCCAAACTGGCAGGGTCATCGGTCACCGCAAGGCCAACGAGGTACGCAGACCCCAAATCAGCGAACTCCGGATCAACCTCCATAGAGGTGTAAACCTTCTGCCCTTTCTTGCTGAGTTCGACCAGCTCCGGCGTCGGTGCGATTTCGGCATACAGCGCCATGCGGCCAGCCAGTGCGCCGTCTTGGATCTCTTCGGCAAACAGTCCAGTGACATCGCCATAGCGACCGAAGGAGCCGTCCGGAGAGTAGGATTTGATGTGCTCGACGTTAACCCGCGCGCCATAAACCTCGGGGTCATAATTTTCGGCCATCTGGGTAAGCCATTCGCGCAGGATTTTGCGACCGTCGGTCGTCGCCCCTTCAACCCCAATGCGAAAACGCTTTGATTTTGTTGCCATCTGTCAGGCTCCATTCGTGAAAACGTATCTTGAGCCACTATGTTTGCGGGGATGGGGGTAGTGAGACAACGCGCGGGAATTGTGGGAGCACTGACACAATGAGCGCCAGCGGTGCAGCGTGACGCAGGTCGGTAATCTGGCCGTATGAATACGACACCGGTAAATACTGACTTTGATCCCCGTCGTCAGGCCATGTTCCTGTACTTTCAGGGGTTACGCATCGCCCGCATTGCAGAAATGCTGGGAGAGAAGCCTGCAACCGTACACAGTTGGAAAAAGCGTGACAAGTGGGGCGACATTGGCCCACTCGACCAAATGCAGCTGACCACTGCGGCACGCTACTGCCAGCTGATTATGAAGGAGCAGAAAGAAGGGAAAGACTTCAAAGAGATTGACCTGCTGGCCCGTCAGGCCGAACGCCACGCACGTATTGGTAAATTTAACAACGGCGGCAACGAAGCCGACCTGAACCCTAAAATTCGCAGCCGTAACAGCGGCGAACGTCGCCAACCCGAGAAAAACGTTTTCAGTGAAGAGCAACTGGAAAAACTGCAGCAGCTTTTCCACGACAACTTATTCGGTTATCAGAAAAACTGGTTTAACGCCGGTAACCAACACCGGATCCGGAACTTGCTCAAGTCCCGACAGATTGGTGCCACGTATTACTTTGCCCGTGAGGCACTGATTGATGCGCTAACAACGGGGCGTAATCAGATTTTTCTCAGCGCCTCCAAGGCGCAGGCGCATGTGTTCAAGCAGTACATCATTGAGTTTGCCCGTGAAGTGGATGTGGAGCTGAAAGGCGACCCGATGACACTGGGCAACGGCGCATGCTTGTACTTCCTTGGTACCAATGCCCGTACCGCGCAGAGTTATCACGGCAATCTGTACCTTGATGAATATTTCTGGATCCCGAAATTTCAGGAGCTGCGCAAAGTTGCCTCCGGTATGGCGCTGCACAAAAAATGGCGTCAAACCTACTTTTCTACCCCATCCAGCCTAACCCACAGTGCGTACCCATTCTGGTCAGGGGCGCTGTTTAACCGTGGTCGCGCCAAGGCGGACAAAGTAGAAATTGACCTCAGCCACACCAATCTGGCGCGCGGGGTACTTTGCCCTGATGGTCAATATCGGCAAATCGTCACCGTTGAGGATGCCGTTAACGGCGGTTGTAACCTGTTTGACCTTGACCAGCTGCGTTTGGAGTACAGTCCACCGGAATACCAGAACCTGTTGATGTGTGAATTCATTGACGACTTGGCGTCCGTGTTCCCACTGTCCGACCTGCAAGCGTGCATGGTCGATAGTTGGGAAGTGTGGGATGACGTACAGCCACTGGCGCTGCGCCCATTTGGTTACAACCCAGTCTGGATTGGCTATGACCCCGCCAAGGGCACATCAAACGGTGATAGCGCCGGTTGTGTCGTGATTGCCCCACCGCCGGTGCCGGGCGGTAAGTTCCGAATCCTTGAGCGTTTCCAGTGGCGTGGCATGGATTTCCGCGCACAGGCTGAATCTATCCGTAAGCTCACTGAAACCTACAACGTCACCTATATCGGCATTGACTCAACCGGTATCGGCCACGGCGTGTATGAAAACGTGAAAGCGTTTTTCCCTGCCGTGCGTGAGTTCGTTTACAACCCGAACGTGAAAAACGAACTGGTACTGAAAGCCTATGACGTTATCAGCCACCGCCGTCTGGAGTTCGATGCCGGACACACCGACATTGCCCAATCGTTTATGGCTATCCGTAAATCCGTCACGGCCAGCGGTAGCCGCCCAACCTATGAAGCCAGCCGCAGCGAAGAGGCCAGTCACGCAGACTTAGCGTGGGCAACGATGCACGCCTTACACAATGAGCCGCTGGAAGGCATGACCACCTCCAACACCAATATCGTGGAGATTTACTAAACCATGACGCGCAAACGCAAACTCAACAAATCCAGCTCGGTGATCACCGCCAACCACCAAGCCCCAGCAGCCGAAGCCTTCACATTTGGTGACCCAGTTCCGGTGCTTGACCGCCGCGAACTGCTGGATTATTTGGAGTGCTCCCGCACCGAACACTGGTACGAGCCACCGATTAGTCTGGATGGATTGGCACGAACCTTCCGCGCTGCAACGCACCACAGCTCAGCCATTTACGTGAAGCGTAATATTCTGACCAGCACCTTCATCCCGCACAAACTTCTGAGCCAGCAAGCGTTCAGCCGGTTTGTGCTGGATTATCTGGTTTTTGGTAACGCTTATCTGGAGCGGCGAAAGAACCGGTTAGGCGGCACGCTATCGCTAGAACCCACACTGGCGAAATACACGCGCCGTGGCGTGGAGTTAGATACCTACTGGTTTGCCCAATACGGCTACAACACTGAGCCTTACCAGTTTGAGGCCGGCAGTGTGTTCCACCTGTTTGAACCCGATCTGAATCAGGAGCTGTACGGCTTACCGGAATATCTGGCGGCCATCCCTTCCGCGTTGCTGAATGAGTCAGCGACACTGTTTCGCCGTAAATACTACCTGAACGGCAGCCATGCGGGTTTCATCATGTATATGAGCGACCCAGCCCAAAACCAGTCTGACGTCGACAATATCCGCAATGCGCTCAAACAAGCCAAGGGACCAGGCAATTTCCGGAACATGTTTATGTACTCACCGGCAGGGAAGAAAGACGGGATTCAGATAATCCCACTCAGCGAAGTGGCGGCCAAAGATGAGTTTCTGAACATCAAGAACGTCAGCCGTGATGACATGCTGGCCGCACATCGAGTACCACCGCAGATGATGGGCATCATTCCTAATAACACCGGCGGCTTTGGTGATGTGGGTAAAGCGAGCAAAGTCTTTGTACGTAATGAGTTGATGCCATTGCAACGCCAAATGCTGGAGCTGAATACATGGCTTGGCGAAGAGGTTATCCGCTTTGACCCTTACAAACTTGATATTGATGACGGCAACTTATCGGTTTCCATATCCAACTGAGAACTCCCAAAAACAAAACCGCCACACGGCGGTTTTTTTATACCCTCAGCAAGCCACTTAAAAACGACTCAGCACTCACGAGTTGTTTTGTCTTGCTCCCCCATCAACTCATTGCTGTTCGACTAGCAGCACCTCGCACGCTTAGAAATAAATCATAGCTGATGCTGCTCTATCGCCTGCCGCGCGCAATCGTAGCCCCGCCACGCCCGCGCGCTTGATCTATGGCTTTTCATGCATCTGCATGACTCTTGCTATCCAGCGCCACTGCTGGCGCTGGGTGCTAAATTTGATCCTAAATGAGTCATGCAGATCCATGCGCTAAACAGCCATCTTTCATGCACAACGAGTTAGCTCGGTAACCAGCTGTCATCTTCCCAGATTTCTTGGATTATTGATTGGATGGCCTTGTGGTCTTCTTCACTTTTAGTGCCAGTGATTTGCAGCAGTGTGCTGCTACTTTTGGCAACCCGAAACCTAGCATTCGGATACATGGGATGGATTTTCTTTGCCAGTTCGTTCTCTAAAGCATCCATGACGGATTGGGAAATTTTAGTTTGTTTATCAAAAAGAATTTCAACTCTCATTAACCCCTCCTCACTGGCATGAGGCCGACATTTCTCGGCGTTCGTCTTTGTTATTCACCTGCTCTAACAACTGAGCAGTCAACTCACTAATCCAGACCAACGCCAGTTCCTTATCATCCCCGCTACATACGTCCATCAACACGACACGTGCGATGAGTTGGATACGCTGCAACGCAAGGGACTCAGTGAAAAGATCAGACACAACCACTCCTTTTCCTTTCAACACTGTACATATATACAGTATATCGACCGGATAAATTTTTCTATCTGTTTTTCTTACTAAATTTTTAGATGTGTATACTTTGCTATACACATCTCCTATCGGAGTGCCCCTTTTACCTAAAATCCTAAACTCATTTTTTATAATGCAAGGGTGGCAATGGATAATCATTGACCAATCAGATACTTATTAGCAGGTTTTCGATGAATAAATTCCGTTAATCACCCTGAAATGTGCACATAAATAGCCGGTAGAATTCCTCCTTCGAACAACTCATGCGAAGCTTGTCAATGTTGTATAAATTCCGAACTGCGGCCCAAGCACCTTCAACGGTCACAACTTGCCGCCATTGGCCGTCCTCACATAAACGTCCGACCTGTAGTGCTTTAGGGTTTAGGTCTACTTTTATTTGTTCGGCTTTTGGTTTGAAACGGTTGGATAGCTCACCACTCCAGAACGGATAGGCGTCATGTGACAGGCTGGATAAAGAGGAGAAGAAAGTCCTGCGATATCTCTTTTGCAGAGCGATGGCTGCTACAATTTTCAGTGTATTCCTGAAATCATCCATCCAGAAATAATCATCCACATAGACACAACTACTGAATGCAAGAAGGTATTTTAGTGGTTCATAGGAAAACACAATTTCTGCCCCATTGCTTAGTACTAACCGTTGCCGCTCCCTGCGGCCATCAAACCGAACTCTCACACCGACTTCCATGGCGAACTCAAACATAATCGCCCTAACATAATCTGCCGATGACTCATCTTGACTAATGAATACTTGGTTTCTACCTGTAACCAAGGCATCAAGCATTGCCTCTTTAGCAAAATAAGATGTCGCCCCTGCCTTAGGAAATTTAATGATATTTCTGACTCGAAACTGCTTTCCTGCTTCAAACCATACTCGATGCCAATCAAGCATTTCTTGCTGAAACTTCATCATCAGCGTTGAAATCTGTTCTTTGGTGAAGTGGTTCTGTACTCGCGTTGTTGCTGTCATTGGATACACCCTCAGTAATAATTGTCTTCAAGTTCTGTGCATGTCTCGTGATGTATCAATTAAATACGGCAAAAAAATGCTTCTACTTCATAAAGACTCAGCATCACATACCCTTCAGCAATAAACCCGACATCACATACATCGCAGACAATCTGAGCTGTCACCATCCCGCTATAACCATGATCTTCAGTCCACTCTCGCAGCATTAGAGCATCGCCCACCTGATAATCACGGTCATTTTTCCTCAGCTCTGCACGCTTATCCCCTCTAATCACCGAGTTAAAAAACTGGGGTAATATTTTCAGCTCATGCACCCGACCGGTTGGCATCACATTTTCTTTGATGGGCATCAACTCCCCACTCGGTGCCATAACCATCTTTTTCCCGATAAAGCTGAAGTGCTTATCTTGGAACCGCTCATTATCACCATTGACGAACCATTCACCCGACTCAGCGTCATACGCCGCCAGTTCTGACCGTGGCTCATCAAACATTTGTACCTTGTACCACCCGCTGGCTCTGCTTGCTGCTTCCATTAGATAACCCTCACGTAAAGTTTTCTGTTTCTACTAACCTGCCGTTCTGCATGTGCAAACTCATTCCGCTACCGGCGTTGAACCGGCATCCCCGTAGCAATAGCTCTGCTGTTTCACGTAGTGACTGCGTATCGAAGTCAGGTGATCGCAGCCCGTTGCTGCTTCCCCACATACCGAAGCCTCTGGCTTTCAGTTCAGTAATTAATCTTTCAGCAACCCCGCTACCGGTGTTGTCGTCAATACCGTGGGCGCGGCCCGTACAGTTATTGACAGAACTCCGAGGGGGCGCTTCGCACCCAGAAAGAGCAAGAGCAGACGCTGCTGGCGCTGCGTCTTGTTTGTTGGAGCGCGGGACTATCTCCCACTCAATTTGACGTGTATCGATAACTGGCAGCTGGCTATGCCACGGCGAGCAAACACCCGCCACAACTACAACTGGTTCTTCGTAGGCGTTAAGTTCATCGCGCTTTTTGTACGCAAGACGGATCACTAGGCTTCGACGATTAACGAGAGGGCCACCCTGTGCGTTGGTGTATGTAGCCCAGCAACCAACGTCTGCAGCAGCAAGCACGGCATCCATATCTTTGTGTTCAAACTTCTGGTCGCGCAGTCTGCGCAGCTCACGCCACACGGTGACTGGTGCGCCGCCGATTTGTTGGAATTGACGGATACGCCAGCGTGACGCCCACGCAGTAACGGACTTAGATGACTCTTTCAGGTCTTCCCCTGTTTCGTCGTCTTTCTCGCCGTCCAGTGCATAGCCATCGATGTTCTTTGATATGTACTTGGCGATGTATCCGGTAGCGCTTCCTAGAGCTGGGTCGATTTCTTTGGCTTTAAAACGAGCAAACTCTGCCCCTGCTTCATCACCATCTTCTTGCAGCGCATACTCACGCAACACGCTGCGAATGGCCTCTCTATTCTCAGGGCGGAAAAACAGCAGCATGTGCCAGTGCGGGGTACCATCATGGTGCGGTTCTGCTACACGAAAGCCGAAGACTCGGATCCCTTCGCGGTTCAGTTTTGCGCGAGCTTTGGCCCACACGCCGCACAGGTATTTTTGTGTGTCGCGTGGGTTGGAGCCGTTCCACTTCTCATTAAATCCTCCATTGATATGGGTGGAGTGGTATGCCGACGGTGCGGTCAGGGTATAGAAGTCTCCCTCTAGCCCTTCGTTGTTGGCGATGTCTTCAAACCCGCGCATGCGCGTCATCAGTTCGCAACGGCGAATTGCTGGGTTTGCCACTGACGCATACACGGAATCAGCCAGGGGGACTTCTTCACCGGTTTCTTTATTGCGCAGCGCCATGGCTTTAATCATTTCGGCATTGCGCTTTTTCTGTTCGTGCCAATCACGTAGGCAGCGGCGGGAAACATACGGCGATGCGGCTTTTTGAACTTGTCCGGCGGCAATGGCCATATGTTCATACATGCGCGCGCCCATGGTGCGCAGTTTGCGCGTCCACCACTTTTTGCAGGTCATGCGCAGCAGTGCTGACTCACACCGTGGCACTGTCAGTGTTCCCTTTCTGTAATTTTCCCAGTACGGAACATCGACACCCAGCGAGTGGGTTAACTCAGCCATGTGTTTGTACACGCCGGTCATGATCTTCAAATCACCATCATCAGCACATTTGCCGGTGATGATTTCGAAATAGCGAGTCAGTTCACCAAACAGGCCATCGGCAGTTTTCTCTGCCAATTTGTCGATTTGGTCACGTGACATTTCAGCCAGCAGAGTGACTGCTGCTGCGGCCGGCTTGATAGATTCGATAGTCAGGTTGGTTGTGCGGCATGAATCCTGAAACGGGTCATCCGCGCCATACGATGCGTTGAAGCGCAGGTTTTCTGGCGCAGTTCTGTAGTTGCGCATAACCAGCTGCAGACGTGCCAATACTTTCTTGCCCATTGTTTCGCGCAAAAAGGTATTGGCACGGCGACGGCCTTCTTTTTCATAGATGTGCTGATAGCGTTTGCCGAAGTAGCCAGCGATGAAGTCCGGTACGCCTTTTAGGTATGTATGCCGGAAATCATGGTCGTCTTTGTCGAATTCCCACAACAGAGACTCTGTGCGTGACAGTCCGGTAGGGATTGGGCGCTGCAGTGGGCGGGTTGGTGGAAGTGCGGCTGGTGCAACGGCAGGCGCATCAGGTTTGATGTGCTTGCCGGTATGGGTGAAGTAATCGTGCATGTCTGCAGCAATGGCGTGACGCACTGCTGCAGACAGGGAGCGTGACCAGCTTTTTACATCATCAAGTTTTGCGTCATCAATGCTGGTAGTGCTCATGGTTTTTCAATCTCTGTATTTCAACTCGGCAGTTAGAAGCCATGCTTAGATTCATTGCTCGCAGCGCCTTGGTTGGAGCGGAGCAAGCATTCGCAAGCGCAGTTAAATGGCTCTTACGCCAAAACTGCAGTCGCTTTGTTTGCATATTTTTTCTCCATCGTGACCATTAGGCGTTCTGTCTGTGCTAGCGCCAAAAACAAAGCCGCCCGACTACGATCACCGAGCTTCCGGTTATGTGCGGCTTGGTTGAGTAACTCAGTATGTTTGCGGTTCATCTCTACACTCCTTGCTGTGGAATTAATGGCGCATCCGTGATGGCTAGCCGTCGTATGTCTTCTATGTGTTTCGCTTTTGTTTTCTTGATGGTCTTAACGTCCAGAATGGCTATGGCGGCGTTCTGAAAAATCACTTTGCTGCCGCGTTCTTTCGCCTGCTTTTCTGTCGCTTCCGCGATGCTTTCCGCTTCAATTTCGAAGGCCGGATAACGCGGGTTGTAAGCACCATCGATGTTTAACCACGTGCCCCAAAACATGCTTTTCCCTCCGTTTTGGGTAAAAAATCCCCCGCACAGTGAAGTGCGTTAGTTAACTTATTGATTTATTTAATTAGGCGTATTCTTCTGGCTTTACAGCTGAAAGGACTGACGGAGCATCGTCAAAAAGGTGGAATAGCTCTTTCATTGCACGGATAACATCACCGGCCCACTCGCAACCATCCTTGTCTACATAACAATATGGCTGCATGTATTCTCGCTCTGACAATCCCGCATGTTTGAAAAGTGTTTTGCGTTGCTCTGCGGTTAACCAGCTCAGAAAGGTGGTGTTACTCACACCATGCTTACGGTATTTGGCGAAGGCTTTCCGCAAATCATCAATGGCACAAACAATTGCTTCACGTTCGCTCTGGGACAATTCGCTAAAACACGTCATTGCATGACCCTTCTTGAGTCCCGCATGGAAACAAACTGTTATACGGTCATAAAGGCTCAATGAGTCCCAAAAATTGCATGTCCCTGTCCAGCGGTTTGGTGCTAAGTATTTTGCCAACAACTGGCGGAAACCGACCGGCTGGCTCACGACACAAGACATAGTCACTGCGGCCATAAATCCCCCTATCAACCCAGACCAAATGTCGCACCGATGCCATTCGAAAATGTTTCAACGGTGTTCATCAGCGCAGGGTTACTTTGCAATCTGGCCTGCAGCGATAAGGCGGCCAGACTGAGATACCGAATCCCCGAGTTCACGCTATCGACTACATGGTGCTTGCTGCTGTGCGGCATTTTTCCACCGACAGCTGCAGTAGCTGCGATTTGTCCGATCTCGGCGGTGGCTTTCATGACGTAGACAGGCAGGTGTTCTTGCGCAACTTCATTTACGGGAACACATGGCAAGCAATGCAGTTGGGCAAGAAAACCATCAACTAGCGTTGCATCTTCGGTTATGTCGGTCAGTACAAGAATTTCAATCCAAGTCAGCTGATGCGGCTGCTCTGGGTTGAGTTTGTTGCGAAGTGTTTGGGCATTCATCCCTGCTTTTTCAGCAAGTACTTTCAGATTATGCGCCAGTGCAAACTTGCGGCATGCCTCATCAAAATGAGGATGGTTGGAAATCTGAAAATCAAACATAGCATTCGTCCCTAAGACATCCCAAAATGGAACTTATCAAGCACGCATCGTGACTTCATATCCTGAAGCTGCTTCCATGGTGAGGGCAAACATGTTGACTTCAACGAGGCTATTAACCCCAGCTTTCTTGCGGATTGGCAGGCGATTCTCTCGAATCATTTGGCGGGCATACGACGGTTTATAGCCAGTTCTACGGCAGAACTCATCCAACGTGACAAATGGCTCTGACACTACAAGATTGATACTTGGACGCATTGAAAAATTACGATCCATGATGCACTATTCCTCAGTTTAAGTGATTAACTCACTATTAATCACCTTACGACAACATTACGCACACGACTTACGATAAGCAAATAGTAAGGATCTCAATTGAGACAGTCAACAGAAGATTTCACTAAGCGTAAGGCAATCAAACTGCCTGATGGTGGCAAGGAACCGATAGAGCGCATCATGGCGGCTTACGGTTACACTTCAAGACTAGCCCTGTGTAAGCACCTAGATGTGTCTCAAAGCACATTGGCAAACCGCGTATCTAGGGGGAATTTCCCCGCAGATTGGGTTTTAATCTGTTCCATGGAAACAGGTGCAACATTGGAATGGCTCATCTATGGTAAAGGGCCAGTGTACTCTGATAACACCTCCCCCCAAAACCTCATATTGGAACGAAAAACCATTTCGAATGGTAACTTCACTGATACTGATTGGGTCAGTATTGATGCCAGCATCATGCCAACCGACCTCACATCCCCATTTCTAGTTACATTTGAGAAGCAGCTGTATGTGGTGGATAGCTTTAACGGAAAAATTAATGATGGATTGTGGCTAATAGAATTCGATGGTTTTGTTAGTGTACGCGAACTATATCGAATCCCTTCGGAACGAGTTCGGGTTGAAAACGGAAAAGCATCATTTGAATGTCAAACAGATGAAATAAAAATTTTGGGACAAATTATCAGCAAAACAGAATTTTTCGACCGCTAAATTAAAATAGGCTGAATGGAAAACGCACTCAGTTTTTTATGCTTCGAGATATTTTGAGCACGAAAATATAATGCCACAGATAAAAGAATCAAATGGATACGCTCACTCCTCTGTTCAAGATGTTATGTTTCAAAACAGAGGCGGGAAAGAAGTCATTGACAGGATCATGTCAGCCTATGGTTTTAGTACAAAAACCTCTCTTTGTAGCCATCTTGGTGTAACTCAAAGCACAATGGCCAACAGATATGCCCGAGATACGTTCCCTGCTGATTGGGTAATCCTTTGCCATCTAGAAACAAATGCGTCGCTGATTTGGCTTAGTACTGGGGTTGGAAATGCTTTTGTTGGCTCAAGAGATGAAAGAATCACATCGATAAGGCAAATGAGCCTGATTAATGGGAAAATCACGTATCTATACGATATTTTTGTAGATAAAAGCACCCTTCCAAACGGTCTATCTAACCCGTATTTTGTCATCGCAGAACGGACATCTTACCTAGTTGATACCTACGAAGGTGAAATTGTTGACGGCTTCTGGTTAGTTGAAATTGATAGCTTAACCAGCATCAGAGAAATTTACCGGTTTCCCGGCGGACAGTTACGAATAGAGAACGGAAAAGCATCTTTTGAGTGCGCAGCGTCAGAGATAAAAGTTCTTGGTAAGATAATAAGCAAAACAGAGTTTATAGGATAAGGAGATCAGATATGAGTCAGTTCAGCGCGTTTAACTACTCGAAAAATAGAGACAAAGCCATTGCGAACCTGATTAACATCATAGAGGGAATGACTTGTGATGGAAAAGTCAGTGAAAAGGAAATGCTTTTCCTTGATACATGGCTTCTGGAGTCAGAAATACTCTCACAAAACTATTATGTAAATTGCATCAGAGAAAAAATTTCTGACATCCTGTCTGATGGGGTTGTGGAGCAATTCGAACTCAGTGAATTAAAAGAATTGCTACTCGAAATGCAACGAGGCCTGATGGATACACCGAACATAGACCTCTATTCGACTGATTCAGACAAGCATCTACTGGAAGGTCTATGTAAAGGAGTGGCCTCTGATTACCATCTGAGTGACAAGGAAATTAACTATCTTAACTGGTTCCTTTCCTCAAACATTGCCCTTAAGCGCAATTATCCCGGCAAGCACTTATATTCATTAGTTCAGGCAATCCTCAGTGATGGAGTTATAACGGAGGATGAGCGAACTTTACTATTACAAGAAATCACCGCGCTCACCGGTTCTAACATTTCAGAGGGTATCGTAGATGGATACTCTACAACATCACCAGTAGACATCATTGACATTGACGAATTTTATCCAGAAGACAGTAAAGTATGCCTCACTGGTAAGTTTCTATGTGGTTCACGCCGTCAATGTGAAGCAGACCTAATAAAACTCGGATGTAAAATATCTGATCGCGTTACACAAGATTTAGATTATCTAATTATTGGTGCGCTTAGCTCGAAAGATTGGAAATTTCAGAGCTTTGGACGAAAAATCGAACAAGCCATTGATTATAGGGACAATAAAGGCATACCTCTTAAAATCCTTAGCGAGGAGCATTGGCAAGAACTGATGCAAGCAATCGAACAAGGCTGAGTCATGGCTGTAAGTAAATTAAGCAATGGTAAGTGGCAAGCCCAAGTATTCCCGAATGGCAGAGATGGAAAACGCATCCGTCGGCAGTTTGCAACCAAAGCCGAAGCTATGGCTTTTGAACGATATGTCAAAGAGCAAGCGCAGGACAAACCATGGTTAGGCGAAAAGTCAGATAAACGCCGTCTGATAGATCTAGTTTACACATGGTTTAACGCCCACGGCATCACTTTGTCTGATGGTCTGAAACGCAAAACCACCATGGAGTTTGCCTGTGAAGCTATGGGCAACCCATTAGCAACTGAGTTTTCAGCAAAAATGTTTTCCGCTTATAGAGAGCAAAGACTATCCGGAAAAATCACCCGTTCAAACAGGGTCAAGACCGTTACACCACGAACAGTAAATCTTGAACTGGCCTATTTCAGAGCTGTTTTCAACGAGCTAAAACGCTTGGATGAATGGGCTGCCGCGAACCCATTAGAAAACGTACGCGAGTTTAAAATTGCTGAGTCTGAAATGTCTTATCTGACAACAGATGACATTCGTGCTTTATTGGCCGAATGCGAAAACAGCCGCTCTCCAGATTTGCTCTCTGTCGTAAAAATTTGTCTCGCTACTGGGGCGCGATGGGGAGAAGCCGAAAGCCTCAAAGGCAATCAGATTCGGGGCGGCAAGATTATTTTTGTCAAAACCAAAGGCAAGAAAAACAGGGCAGTTCCAGTTGTTGAATCACTACTCGACGAGCTACCTACCACACGACGGGCCAAGCCGCTATTTTCATCGTGCTACGCAGCATTCCGTTCCGCATTAAAACGCGCTGGCATTGAAACCCCTGCCGGACAACTCACACATGTGCTGCGCCATACGTTTGCATCTCACTTTATGATGAACGGCGGCAACATCTTGGTACTGCAAAGAATTCTCGGGCATACCGACATAAAAGTAACAATGCGCTATGCTCACTTTGCCCCCGATCACTTATCCGAAGCTAAGACTCTCAACCCGCTAGCGCACCTGTAAAAATTGGCAGCAAAGTGGCAGCACAACTAAACGCTATGCTGTAGTATTCAACTCTATTCCGCATTGGCGGGTGTTTATAAATCAGTAACTTACTGTTTTATAAGAATAAAAAATCGGACTCATAATCGCTTGGTCCCCCGTTCAAGCCGGGGTGGGGCCACCAAATCCAACAAAAAAGCCAGCAGATTGCTGGCTTTTTTGTTTTGTGCGTCTTGCCGTTAGCGCGTTAGCGACAACTGATTACTCCGCCGCCGCTGACGCATCCTGTGCGTGCAAACGGCTCAGGGTGCCACGCCACGTCAGCTGACGCTGCATACGGGTCATCCCCGGTTGCGGCTTCTCGGTACCGTCCAAGCTATCCAATACCAGCTTCAGCACTGTCTCCGCCACATCGCGGTGACGCTGCGACAGCGACATCACTTTACAGCCGAGAAAATCCAGCAACTCGTGGTCACCGAACGTGGCAATGGTCAGCGAAGGAGGGATCTTGCCAAAACGGGCAATAATCTCATCCAACACCCCCTGCAACAGGGCAAACGAAGTGGTAAACAGCGCATCTGGCAGCGGGTTCTCTTTCAGCCACGCCGCAAAACGGCTTGCCGCCGCTTCCCGCTCATAGCTAGCCGCATGCAAGAAGGTGACCTGACGCTTATCCCCTTCACAGGCCTGACGGAAGCCCTGCTCACGCAGCTGACTCACCGACAGCTCCGGCAATGCGCCGACATACACAATCGACTTCACGTCTGGCTGACTGAGCAGCTCATGGCACAACACTTCCGCATCGGCGCGGTCAGCACCGACCACGCTAATAAAGTGCTGCGGATCGAGCGCACGGTCGAGAGCGATGATCGGCAGATCGCGCCCGGCCCACTGCTGATAAAACTCATGTGTCGACGACAACGCAGTCGACACAATCAGTGCATCTACCTGACGCTGCAGCAAGTGACTGACGCAGCGCATTTCGTTTTCCGGTTTATCCTCGGAGCAGGCAATCAATAACTGATAGCCATGCTGACGCGCACGACGCTCCAGATGATTGGCGATACGGGTATAACTGGTGTTCTCCAAATCTGGGATCACCAGGCCAATAGAGCGAGTCCGACCGGCACGCAGACCCGCAGCAACGGCATTTGGCTGGTAGTTGTGCTCACGCACCACTGCCATCACCTTCTCGACCGTTTTATCGCTGACACGATACTGTTTTGCCTTGCCGTTAATGACATAACTTGCTGTAGTGCGTGACACGCCAGCCAGTCTGGCTATCTCATCCAGCTTCACTACCATCCCCTTCTGATGAGATCGATGAATAATCAAGATCTAACCGTATAACATAGGCCGGATGCAATACCTTTTTCCGGCGAGAAACTGCCTTAGATCATGCTTTATGGGTATCGTAATAACAGCGGTTCACACGGCAGAAAATTAATTATTCGTTGCTCACATTTTTTATGTAATTTTTTGATATACCCGCGCCCCCCTGCTATAAGACAGGGAAGTTATGCTTGTCGTACAAAGTAAAGCAGTATTTTATCACACAAGTATTGCTTTCAGGGGGGAAGAGTGTCAAGTCCAACAATTACGGATCAAATTTTTCAGGTCATCAAAAAAGATATTCTCTTAGGAATATTAAAGCCAGGTCAAAAACTGGTTGTCGCGGAATTAAAAGAACGTTATGGCGTCGGCGCTTCACCAATTCGTGAAGCCTTAATTAAATTATCGTGGAATAAATTCGTTTATATTGAGCCACAAAAAGGCTGCTGGGTAGCCCCAGTTTCGATTGCCGAATTGGAAGATATTCTGGATACCCGCTACACCCTCGAACGCATCCTACTGACCAAGTCCATCGAACAAGGGGATGAGGAGTGGGAGCTCAATGTAATCACCAGTCACCACAAACTGGCACGCATTGATGATCCGGCCAACCCGGACATCGACTATGATGAGTGGGAAGAGCGACACAACCACTTTCACCTTTCTTTGCTCTCCGGTTGTAACAGCCCCAAGATGCTGGAATTTATGGAGAATATATTGGAGCAGATGGCGCGTTATCGTCATATCTGGGTCAATATTCGTCTCGATTACGCTCAGCGCTATCACGACAATGGCGAACATGAAAAATTAATGCAGGCCGTACTGGATCGCAATATCCCTCTAGCGATTGAATTAACGGAACGACACTCACAGCGCGCACTCGAATTAATGAAAGAATCTATTCATTATTTGGAAAAAATAAACGCACTGGCCTAACAGAATAAATGAATAAAGGGGAATGATTTCCCCTTTATTGTTTGCGCTACCGCATAAAACGACAGCCAATGTTATGACAATACGTATTAATTATGTACTGACCGCTCACCGCGTGATATTCCTACCACCCCAGAACGCGCCACTTCCACAATATCGGTATGCTCTTTAACCGCCGCTAAAAAAGCATCCAGTTTGTCACTGGTTCCGGCTAATTGCACCGTATACAACGTACCGGTCACATCCACAATCTGGCCGCGGAAAATATCACTCATCCGTTTAAGCTCATCACGCACGCTCGCGGGCGCTTGCATTTTAACCAGCATCAACTCACGCTCGACATGTGCGCCCTGACTTAAGTCACTGACTTTCAACACATCGATCAGCTTGTGTAGCTGCTTTTCGATCTGCTCCAGCACGCTTTGATCGCCCGCGGTCACGATAGTGATCCGCGATAAGGTCGCATCCTCGGTCGGCGCGACGGTCAGAGTTTCAATGTTATAACCACGCTGAGAAAACAGCCCAACCACCCGTGACAACGCCCCGGACTCGTTCTCCAGTAATACAGACAAGATTCGGCGCATCAGGTTCTCTCCGTTTTACTTAACCACATTTCATCCATGGCACCGCCACGCACCTGCATCGGATAGACATGCTCGGTCTCATCCACGGTGATATCCACAAACACCAGACGATCTTTGATTGCCAGCGCCTGAGCCAGTTTGCTTTCCAGCTCATCAGGCGTGCGGATCGCAATCCCCACATGGCCATAGGCTTCGGCGATTTTGACAAAGTCCGGCAACGACTCCATATACGAGTGCGAATGACGACCGCTGTAGATCATGTCCTGCCACTGCTTCACCATACCTAAGAAGCGGTTATTCAAGTTGATGATCTTAACCGGCACGTCATATTGCAGCGCGGTGGACAGCTCCTGAATATTCATCTGAATACTGCCATCGCCGGTCACACACACCACTTGCTCTTCCGGCAGCGCCATCTTGACGCCAATCGCAGCGGGGAAGCCAAAGCCCATGGTGCCAAGGCCGCCGGAGTTGATCCAACGGCGCGGTTTGGCAAACGGGTAATACAGAGCGGCAAACATCTGGTGTTGACCAACGTCAGAAGCCACGTAGGCATCGCCGCCAGTCAGTTTATGCAGCGCAGCTATCACCGCCTGCGGCTTGATTTTTGGCCCACTGGTATCAAAGTTCAGACACTCACGAGCGCGCCACGTAGCAATCTGATGCCACCAGTCACTGCGCGCCTGCGCTTGCTGGGCGACCGCATCATCGCTCTCATCCAGCAACGCCAGCATTTTGTTCAGTACGTTGTCGGCACTACCGACGATCGGAATATCGGCACCGACCGTTTTCGAGATCGAGGTCGGATCGATATCGATGTGCAAGATGGTGGCCTGTGGGCAGTACTTGGTTAAATTGTTGGTGGTGCGATCGTCAAAGCGCACGCCGATACCAAAGATCAGATCCGCATGATGCATCGCCATATTGGCTTCGTAGGTACCGTGCATACCCAGCATCCCTAAACACTGCGGATCGTCGCCCGGAAACGCCCCCAGCCCCATCAAAGAGGTGGTGACCGGCAAGTTCAAACGCTTAGCCAACGCCGTCAATTGGGTGTGACAGTTGGCGCTGATCACCCCGCCACCGGCGTAGATCACTGGCTGACGAGCAGCCAGCAATGCCTGCAGCCCTTTTTTAATCTGCCCAGTATGCCCCTTAACGTTCGGGTGATAAGAGCGCAGCTCGACGCTCTGTGGATATTCATACGGCAACTTGTTGGCGGGGTTGAGAATGTCTTTCGGCAAATCCACCACCACCGGCCCCGGGCGGCCGGAGCTGGCCAGATAAAAGGCCTTTTTCATCACTACTGGGATATCTTCGGTGCGCTTGACCAGAAAACTGTGTTTAACCACCGGACGGGAGATCCCGACCATATCGCACTCTTGGAAGGCGTCATTACCAATCAGGCTGGTCGCCACCTGACCGGACAGCACGACCATCGGCACAGAATCCATATACGCAGTCGCAATACCGGTGATGGCATTGGTGGCACCGGGTCCGGACGTGACTAGCACTACCCCCACTTCGCCGGTGGCGCGGGCATAACCATCGGCCATGTGCACGGCAGCTTGCTCGTGCCGGACCAGCACGTGCTGGATCCCACCAAGGGTATGCAGTGCATCATAAATATCGAGCACCGCACCACCCGGATAGCCGAAAACATGTTTGATCCCCTGATCGTGCAATGCGCGCACGACCATTTCGGCCCCTGACAACATCTCCATACGTCTGCCTCCCGGTTGGATTTTTTGTGTCGTAAGTCCCTCTGACGAATGACTTGTCGCTGTATTCCCTGTTCCGCCTGATAACGAAGACGGATCCGTATCCACTTTAACGTTGATTTTGTAACAAAGTCCATCATCACAACCAATTAATCCAAAACAAAACGCTCACCAAGGCAATATTTACGATTAACAATTGCGATAAGAGTAATTAGCAGTGAAATACACTAACAAAGGTGAAAATTGCGGCAGGTTTAATGGGGGAAGGCGCAGAGAAAAGACAATCGAAAAACAGGCACAAAAAAACCACCGCGCGAAAGCGGTGGTTTTTAGTCAGCCGCGCGCCACTCATTCTTGAGTGCCGCCGACATAGGCAAATTAGCGACGTAATTTAAACGTGGTTTAGTCGTACATCGCCTCAATTTCACGCTCATAGCGCTGCGTGATGATCTTACGGCGCAACTTCAGCGTTGGTGTTAACTCACCGCGCTCCATCGTGAAGGCTTCTGGCAGCAGCGTAAAACGCTTCACTTGCTCAAAACGAGCCAGCTCTTTTTGCATCGCTTTCAGGCGCTGTTCAAACATCTCCATCACTTGACTATGGCGCAATAGCTCCATGCGATCTTGATACTTGATGTTGACGCTACGCGCGTAATCTTCCAGCGATTCAAAGCATGGCACGATCAGCGCCGACACGAACTTACGTGTATCGGCGATCACCGCGATCTGCTCGATGAAGCGATCTTGGCCCAAGGTGCCTTCGATCATCTGCGGCGCAATGTACTTGCCACCGGAGGTTTTCATCAAATCTTTGATGCGCTCGGTAATGAACAGGTTGCCCTGCGCATCCAGCTGACCGGCATCACCGGTTTTCAGCCAGCCGTCTTCGGTAAAGGTACGAGCGGTTTCTTCTGGCTTGTTGAAGTAACCACGCATCACAGTTGGACCGCGCACCTGAATCTCGTTTTCCTCACCAATGCGCACTTCAACGCCCGGCAACGGTGTACCAATTGAGCCAAAGCGGTATTCGTCATCTTCCCAGCACGAAACGGTGGCACAAGTTTCGGTCATGCCATAGCCGTACTTGATGTTGATGCCGATGGATTGGAAGAACAGGTTAATCTTGTCATCCAACTTGGCGCCAGAGGTTGGCATAAAGCGGGTACGACCGCCCAGAGCGCCGCGCAGTTTGCTCAGTACCAGCTTGTCCGCCATACGGAAACTGGCCGCCAGCAATGCCGACGGTTGACGATTTTCACGCTGACACCAGTAATGACGTTCACCGGTTTTCACCGCCCAGCGGAACATCAGACGACGCAGCAGCGGCGCTTTGGCCACTTTGTCTTGGATCGCGCTGAACACTTTCTCGTAAAAACGCGGTACGGCACACATCACGGTCGGCTTAACAGCGCCAATGGCGGCCTGCACTTTGTGCGGATCACGCAAGAACACGTTCACCGCGCCACGGTGCAGCACGTAGAAACACCACGCCCGCTCAAACACGTGTGACAGCGGCAGGAAGCTCATGGAGACATCCTCTTCGCTCAAGCTTAAACGCTCATCGTGCAAATGCAGCTGAGTCGCGATGCTGCGGTAATCCAGCATTACGCCTTTTGGCTCGCCGGTGGTACCGGAGGTGTAGATCAGGGTGAACAGATCGTCTAACGAACGCTCGGCCATCCGCTGCTCCAACACGCTGTCCCACTCTGGGCAGCCTTGCTGGCGGAAATCGGCCAGATGGCAGGCGATGCTGCAACCTTTAAGATCGACTTTCGGATCCAGCGCGATAATGTGCGCCAGTTGTGGACACAGCGCCTGCAGTTCGATGGCGGCATCCATTTGCGCCTGCTCGCCCACAAACAAAATTCGGATTTCAGCATCATCCAACACATAAGCCGTTTGGGCGGCAGTGTTGGTGGCATAAATAGGTACCGTGATTGCACGCAGGTGCAAGATGGCCATGTCAGTGATGGTCCACTCGGCCATGTTCTGGGAAAAAATTGCGACGCGCTCTTGCACGCCAACACCGAGGCTCAGTAACGCTCGGGCGGTGGCGCGCAGACGCTGATTGACATCCTGCCAGCAGATATCAACCCAGCTCTTGCCCTGCTGATCACGCATGGCAACCTTGGCTGGGTTACGGGTAATCTGATCCTGAATTCGCTCGATCAGGTGATAACCTTGCATTTTCCACCTTATTCAGTTCTTAGGATTTCAGCGTACAAGTGTACGCTTAGCTGACAACAAGTGTAACTGAACTTATCTGTGGAAGAAAAGGATTTAAACGTCTGTTTATGCCTTATCCCTCACAATATGAGGGATATGCAGGATAAGATTTTGTCATCCAGCTGATTTGTATGGCTTTTTAAGTAGAAGATAGCGGTGAAGTCATCACTGCCGACGAGTCTGGCAGCCAACTCTGTACGTTTTCCGCTACACCACATGGAAAGCGCACCGCTTGCCATAACTGCTGACTCAGTCGGGTGGGAAAATCCCAATGCCCTTCCGCCACCCAAGCGGCGACCGCCTGCGCGACATCGGGAAAGCACACCCGCCCTGCAGCGGGGCTGGCTAGCCAGCGCAGTAACGACGGCGTATTCAGTGTAAACAGACGCGTAGCCAAACCGAGTAATTCCAATGCCAGCACATTGCTTTGCTGCTCAAACTGACCGTATAGCGGCTTTAACAGCAACTTCTTTCCCAGCACCATCGCTTCCGACGGCAGCTCAAAGCCGGCATTGGCGATCACGCCGTAGCACGCCGTTAAGGCGCGGCGAAATCCATGTAAAGAAAGCGGGTTTAACTTGATGTTTTTTATTACAATTTCACTCTTTACCTCAGGGTGAAAACAGTCAAAGCCCGTCTGCGGACACTGCTGTAACCACGCGCTGATTTCGCTCAAGGATTCAAAAGGCAGATACACCAGAACGCGGCCATTGTCTGTCACCGTATCGGTACAGCGCGTGGCGATAATCGGCGGTAAAATGGGGTGATTGTAGTGAAACCAGTGCAGGCCGACACTATGCTGCACCGGAGCAAACTGCCGCATCAATAGGCGATTGAACGCGTTATCGCCTTCGGTGGGAATCGGCGCTAAAAAGGCGGCCTGATGGCTGACGCTCAAACTCGGCACCCCAGCACGGCGCGCAGCCCAAGCACTTACCGGTTCAAAATCACTGAGTACCGCATCGTAACTGCCGACATCCAGCGCACGAACATCGCGCATAAACTCGCGCAGCCGATTATGTTGCCAAGTCTGCAGCATATCCACGCGCCCGGCGCGGGTGATGAAACTGAGCCCTCGCCGCACCTGATACGTACCAAACACCTGCATATCAAAATAGGCGTCGGCAGCGCGCCCAGAGCACAACACATCCACCCGAATCCCCTGTGCGCGCAGCGCCGGCACCAACTCACGCGCCCGCGACAAATGCCCATTGCCGGTGCCCTGAATTCCATATAACAGTTTCATAACCACTCCAGCGCCAGTTTGGCGCAGCTCAAGCCGAGCAGTGCGCCGGCCACAATATCGGTCAGGTAATGCACGCCCAGTAACACCCGCGATAGCCCAATCAACGCTGCCCAGCACAAGGCCGGTAACAGCCACTGCGGGTAGTACGCCGCAATCAAACCGCAAACTAAAAAGGCGGCCGCAGTGTGACCGGAGGGCAAACTGTATTTATCGGAAGGGACAATAAAACAAGGCAAATCCAATGGCCGATGACGGCGAATGGCATTTTTCAGCAGCCAGTACAGCGGCAGCTCGATGGCAAATGCCAGCAGCAGCGCGGTAAAAAACGCCGTGCCATGCACGGGCTCCCAGCGCAGCAAAACCAGCGCCAACAGCAGATACCAAGGGCCATCGCCGGTACGGGAAATCAGGCGACACACCCGTGCAACCTGGTGATTAAAGCGGTGACACAGACAAAACGTGGAGAGCGCCAGATCCAACTGTTGCAGACGCCAGCGCGGCGACAAGCGTGACAAGGCCATATTCAGCTCCCGGATAATCAATGCGGCACCGCGCGCAATACGCAGTTTCAGCCTGTGTTCACCCTATAAAGTGGACATGACATTTGTTTGATGTTTTTGCAGCAGTTTAATTTCCGCTGCAGCAAACGGTTGACACGGATACAACATCTGAAGTATCACATAACACAAGCGATTAAATTTCCGCCGTTTGCATGCCCGTGCCAGCGTTACCCGAAACGATGTAACCTGAGCACGACAGCCACGGCCACGATATAGACCGAGATACGTTAATAATGATGAACATCCGCGCCCTGTTTCTAAACCTACTGCTACTCGCTGCCCACCAGCGCGGGTCCGCTCGAGGTTTGTCTTAACGTTACAGTGCCGCAAGTTCAGACATCCACCTCCAAGCCCGCGCCGTCTGCGCGGGCTTTTTTTTCCGCGTGACGACAGGGATTGAACGCAACTTAAGGAAGGAGAGCGCCACCATGAGCAATCAGGTGATCATATTCGATACCACGCTGCGCGACGGCGAGCAGGCTCTGCGAGCCAGCCTGAGCGTGAAAGAAAAACTGCAGATCGCCTATGCCCTTGAGCGCCTTGGGGTTGATGTGATGGAGGTCGGTTTTCCGGTCTCATCGCCAGGCGATTTTGAATCGGTGCAAACCATCGCTCGGCATATCAAGCACAGCCGCGTCTGCGCCTTGGCCCGCGCGGTAGACAAAGATATCGATGTCGCTGCCGAAGCCCTGAAAGTGGCTGAGGCCTTTCGTATCCACACCTTTATTGCCACTTCGACGCTGCATATCGAGTCGAAACTGCGCCGCAGTTTTGATGATGTGTTGGCGATGGCGGTGCACGCGGTAACCCGCGCGCGTCGCTATACCGATGATGTGGAGTTTTCCTGCGAAGACGCTGGCCGCACCCCGATTGATAATCTGTGCCGCGTAGTGGAAGCCGCAATTAAAGCCGGTGCTCGCACCATCAATATTCCTGACACGGTCGGCTACACCATCCCCAGCCAGTTTGGTGGCATCATCGACACTCTGTTTAATCGGGTGCCGAATATCGATCAAGCGGTGATTTCGGTGCACTGCCATAACGATCTGGGGCTGTCGGTGGCGAACTCGATTGCGGCGGTGCAAGCGGGCGCGCGCCAAATTGAATGTACCGTCAACGGCATTGGTGAGCGCGCCGGTAACTGCTCGCTGGAAGAGATCGCCATGATCATCCGCACCCGCGCCGATCTGCTGAATGTGCACACCAACATCCATCACCAAGATATCTACCGCACCAGTCAGCTGGTCAGTCAGCTGTGCAACATGCCGATTCAACCGAACAAAGCGATTGTCGGTGCCAATGCCTTCGCCCACTCCTCCGGTATTCACCAAGATGGCGTGCTGAAGAACAAATCGACCTACGAGATCATCACGCCAGAGTCGATTGGCCTGAACCAAAATCAACTGAACCTGACGTCCCGCTCCGGCCGCGCTGCGGTGAAACACCGCATGGATGCCATGGGCTACAGCGACGGAAGCTACGATCTGGACAGCTTGTACGCCGCGTTCTTGAAGCTAGCCGACAAAAAAGGTCAGGTGTTTGACTACGACTTGGAAGCCTTGGCCTTCATCAATATGCAGCAAGAAGACCCGGAGCATTTCCGCTTGGATTACCTGAGCGTGCAATCGGGCGGCAGCGTGATGGCCACCGCGTCGGTGCGTCTGCGCTGTGGTGAAGAGGCCGTGTCTGAGGCGGCCACCGGCAACGGGCCGGTGGATGCAGTGTATCAGTGCATCACCCGCCTGACCGGTTACGAAATCCAAATCGTCAATTATCAGCTGTCGGCCAAAGGCCAAGGCAAAGATGCCCTCGGACAAGTCGACATCGTGGCCGATTATCAAGGACGGCGCTTCCACGGCGTGGGTCTGGCCACCGATATCATTGAATCCTCGGCGCAAGCGTTGGTGCATGTGTTGAATGCCATCCACCGCGCCGGTCGGGTTTCAGAAGAAAAACAACGAATTCAGCAACGTAATATTGAGGCCTCACAACCATGACAGGGACTATGACTGAAACGAAAGGGAATTACCGGATCGCCGTTTTGCCAGGCGATGGGATTGGCCCCGAAGTGATGCAAGAAGCGCGTAAAGTACTGGCCGCAGTGGCGCAGCGCTTTGCGCTGCAATTTGAGCTGCAAGAATTCGATGTCGGCGGCATTGCCATTGATCGCCACGGCACGCCACTGCCAGCGGCCACCATCGCCGGTTGTGAAGCGGCACAGGCTATTTTGTTTGGCTCAGTAGGCGGCCCGAAGTGGGAGCACCTGCCACCGGCCGAGCAACCCGAGCGTGGCGCGCTGCTGCCGCTGCGTAAGCACTTCCAGCTGTTTTGTAACTTGCGCCCCGCTACTTTATACCGCGGTTTGGAAAGCTTTTGCCCGCTGCGTGCCGATATCTCTGCCCGCGGCTTTGACATCCTGTGTGTGCGCGAGCTGACCGGTGGCATTTATTTTGGCCAACCGAAAGGCCGTACTGGCAGCGGCGCACAAGAGCACGCTTTTGATACCGAAATTTACTACCGCCCCGAAATTGAGCGCATCGCTCGCATGGCCTTTGAAGCGGCGCGCGTCCGTCGCCATAAAGTGACCTCGGTGGATAAAGCCAACGTGCTGCAAAGCTCATTGCTGTGGCGCGAAGTGGTCTGCCAAGTGGTCCGCGAGTATCCAGATGTACAACTCGAACACATCTATATTGATAACGCCACGATGCAACTGATCAAAGCGCCGGATCAATTCGATGTACTGCTGTGCTCTAACTTGTTCGGCGACATTCTGTCGGACGAATGCGCCATGATTACCGGCTCCATGGGCATGCTGCCATCAGCCAGCCTCAACGCCAGCCGTTTTGGTCTGTATGAGCCCGCCGGTGGCTCGGCACCGGATATCGCCGGAAAAAATATTGCCAACCCGATTGCTCAAATCCTGTCGGCCGCCTTGATGCTGCGTTACAGCTTGGGCGAAGAAGCGGCGGCGCAAGCCATCGAGCACGCGGTGACCCAAACGTTGGCCAGTGGGATCCGCACCGCCGATCTAGCCGGTAACGGCCCTGCGGTGAGTACCGCTGAAATGGGTAGCTGCATTGCCGCTGCCATCACCAATGCCTAAGGAGTGCTGAGATGGCTAAAACCTTATACCAAAAACTGTATGACGCCCATGTCGTCCACGCCGCCGAAGGCGAAACGCCACTGTTGTACATTGACCGTCATCTGGTGCATGAAGTGACCTCGCCGCAAGCCTTCGATGGCCTGCGCGCAATGCAGCGTCCGGTACGCCAACCGAGCAAAACCTTCGCCACCATGGATCACAACGTCTCCACCCAGACGCGGGATATTGCCGCCTCTGGCGAGATGGCACGTATTCAGATGCAAGAGCTGGCGAAAAACTGCGCCGAATTTGGCATCACTCTGTACGATTTGGATCACCCGAATCAAGGGATCGTGCATGTGATGGGCCCGGAGCAAGGGCTGACCCTGCCGGGAATGACCATTGTGTGTGGCGACTCCCATACCGCCACCCACGGTGCGTTTGGCGCGCTGGCGTTCGGCATTGGCACCTCGGAAGTCGAGCATGTGTTGGCCACCCAAACCCTGAAGCAGGGCCGTGCCAAGACCATGAAAATCGAGGTGCAAGGCCACACCGCACCGGGGATCACGGCGAAAGATATCGTGCTGGCGATCATTGGCCGCATCGGTCATGCCGGCGGAACTGGTTATGTGGTGGAATTTTGTGGTGAGGCGATTCAAGCCCTGAGCATGGAAGGCCGCATGACGGTGTGCAACATGGCCATCGAGCTGGGCGCTAAAGCTGGCCTGATTGCGCCGGATGCCACTACCTTGGCCTATCTGCAAGGGCGTCCGTTTGCGCCGCAAGGCAGCGATTGGAACGCTGCCGTCGCGTACTGGAACACCCTGCACTCCGATGCCGATGCCCACTTTGATGCCATCATTACCTTGCAAGCGGCTGAGATTGCCCCACAAGTGACCTGGGGGACAAATCCGGGGCAAGTGATCGCTATCGACCAGCCGGTACCAACGCCAGAGAGTTTTGCCGATGCCAATGAGCGCAGCTCGGCGGAAAAAGCCCTGCGCTATATGGGATTGCAGGCCGGTGAAAAGCTGTCTGAGGTACGCATCGACAAAGTCTTTATCGGCTCGTGCACCAACTCGCGCATTGAAGATTTACGCGCCGCAGCCGCCATTGCCAAAGGGCGTAAAGTGGCCGACGGCGTGCAGGCGCTGGTCGTACCCGGCTCCGGCATTGTGAAAGCGCAAGCGGAAGCCGAAGGCTTAGATCAGATCTTTATCGATGCCGGTTTTGAGTGGCGTTTACCGGGCTGCTCAATGTGTCTGGCAATGAATAATGACCGACTGGCCGCCGGTGAGCGCTGCGCTTCCACCAGTAACCGTAACTTCGAAGGCCGACAAGGGCGCGGTGGCCGAACCCATTTGGTCAGCCCAGCGATGGCAGCCGCTGCAGCGGTGACCGGTCGCTTTGCCGATATTCGCACTTTGAACGAGTCACACTGAAGCGGAGAGTCAAGATGACAGGATTTACTCAACATTGCGGCTATGTGGCTCCGCTGGATACCGCCAATATCGATACCGATGCCATCATCCCTAAGCAATTTTTGCAAAAGGTCACCCGCGTCGGCTTTGGTCGCCACCTGTTCCATGATTGGCGTTTTCTGGATGATGCCGGCGAACAACCCAATCCTGACTTTGTGCTTAATCAAGCGGAGTTTGCCGATGCCACTATTTTGCTGACCCGCGAAAATTTCGGTTGCGGCTCCTCACGCGAGCATGCGCCGTGGGCGCTGGCCGACTACGGCTTTCAAGTGATCATCGCGCCGAGTTTTGCCGATATTTTCTATGGCAACGCCATCAACAATCAGCTGTTACCGGTGCGACTGCCGGAGGCCGCCATTGAGCAGTTGTTTGCCCTGCAGCGCGCCCATACCCGCTTGCAGCTGTGCGTGGACCTGGCCTCGCAAACGGTACGCGTCAGCGGCGCGGCCGAAGAGTTTAGTGTCCACTTTCCGATTGATCCGTTCCATCGCCACTGCTTATTAAATGGGTTGGACAGCATCGGGCTGACGTTGCAACATGCGGACGCGATCACACGTTATGAACAGGCTCAACCGGCGTTTTTACGCTAATGGATGATGGATGATGGATGATGGGTGAGTCAGGCCGAATAGTGGCAGATAGCCCATGCCCTGGATAATAAAAAAGGTAACCGCAGGGTTACCTTTTTTATCGCCATCATGAGCATTGAAATCATGCGGTATGCATAATCACCACGGCCGACGCAATCACGGCAATACCAGCCCAGCCAATTGGCTTTAATTTTTCTTTGAAGATCAGCCAACTACCAATGGCAGTACCCAGAATACCGATCGCGCCCCATGAAGCATAGGCGACCGCCAAATCCATCCCACGTACCGCTTCGGTCAGCAGAGTAAAGGCACTCATCACCAATACCAGCGACAACACGCCCCAGCGTTTACGCTTAAAGCCACGTGATTTATTCAGCGCCATATTGGCGGCCACATCCAGCAGCGCCGCCGCGAGTACAAATCCGATATGTACCATTATGCGCCCTCCTCTGCCTGCTCTGGATGACTCTCACCGGCATTCACCATCACGATCCCCGTAACGGCCAGCCCCAGACCTACCATCTCTTGCAGCGACAGGTCGTAGCCAAAATAAAAGACAGAGACCAGTGTAATCAGGGTGACACCGACACCTTCCCACAGCGCATAGGCAATGCCAATTGGGATGCGCTTAATGGCTTTAGACAGGAAGAAATACGACACCGAAATGCCCAGCCACATTGGGAGATAACTTGCTAATGAACCGTTTTCGATAATTTTGTTGATAGACGATGTTCCCGCCACTTCGGTCATGATGGCCAGTAGTAAAAACATCCACGCGAATAACATGATAGTACCCTTTGATTTCCTTAGCGCCTTACTCTCGTCACTGAGATGTTCCGGCACAGGAATTACTCTACCGGTGCCACCACGCAAATTCCAATCGCTCAGCGTCGATTTTTCCGACGCTAACATTTGACACATTATTTACATTCTCTACTATCAGCGGGAAGCTCCCGGAGACACATATGAAACTCTCGCAGTTAGAAATGTTTGTAGAAGCGGCAAATAGCGGTTCGATCACCGAAGCGGCGCGCCGTCTGAACAAAAGTCGTAGCACCGTCAGTACCGCCATCAGCGCGCTGGAAGACAGCTTGGGCGTCAGTCTTTTTGAACGCGGCTCCAACCTCACCGAGCTCACGGTGATCGGCGAACAAATTTTGGATGACAGCGAGCGCATCCTGCAGATTGCCTACATCATCGAACAAAAATGCCAGCACTACGCCTCGGGAGCAGAAGCGGTGCTGCGTATTGCTCGTGATGATGCGCTATCGGAAGTCTTTTGGCGGCGTCTGCTGGGGGATCTGAAACACACCTTCTCCGGTACCAGTGTCTCTTTGGTGTTGGCCTCTCCGCCGGAGCTACCGCAATTGGTGGAAGATGGCATTGTGGATGCAGCCTTTGGCCTGTTGACCGAAGAGCAAGAGAGTACCTCGCTCAAAATCGAGGTATTACACCCGCTGCGCACCATGATGGTGGTAGAAAAGCAGCACCCACTGGCACTGCTCAAGCGCGTGCAACACAGCGATCTGGAATCGCATACCCAAATCACCTTGTCGTATGCCGACCATGAATCGGTGAAAACCTTACTGCCAGTCAGTGGCGATCACATTGGTTTATCGTGCTTTGAGATGATGCGTGATGCGGTAATGGATAAGCTCGGCTGGGCGATTTTGCCCATCCCACTGATTAAAACGCAGCTACGCCAAGATCAGTTGCGGGTGCTAAAACACAAATTCAGCATGCAGTGGCGTGACTACGCGGCCTATGCCTCACCGGCCGCGTATCACGGTAAGGTACTCTCGTGGATCCAGCAAGAGATCCAAAAAGAGCTCGAATCATACGACTGACGAACCGGTTTTCGTTTGGTTACGCCGCCAGAAGAAAAAGTGCAGTAACGCCATGCCACCGTGACCGACCAAATAAGCTTCAATCAAACCGGTCAGTGCTTTATGCACGGATTTCAGATCCGGCGCCCACACGGAGCCAGTGCGCCACAGTAAAAACCATGTAAATCCAGAGCCGGCCACCAGCAAAATCGCGCCTAAGCCTAAGCCTTGAATACAAGGCGCTAAGCCACCCGCGGCGCTTTCGGGCAGTCGACGTTGCCATAAGGTGCGCAAATCTGCTTTCAGCTGAGAAACATCCCCCCACAAGTAGGGAAAGAAATAGCGCAAGCCGCGCGAAAACAGGCAATGTAAGGTCAGTAACAGCCCCAGCACTAACGCGGTACAGCCCATGCCGATGTGCATCCAAACAAACAGCGGAGCGACTACCCCTGCGCTAATCGCGCCTTCGGCGGTAAATTGCATCCCGTTGCTGTTGAGGATTTGCAGAATGACCAGCGCCGCCAGTGTCAGGTGCAAAACGCGCAGAAACCGATGCTGGTATTGCCCCAGATAGCGCCAAAAATCAGAAAATAGCCGCATGAGAGTTCATCCTTAATCCGGCCAGGCCGGTCTGTATTTCTTGTTTTGAATTGCTCGAAAACGCCGTGTCATCTATCCGTGATTATGACCTAATCCGTTCGAATTAGTCGCTAAGAAAAGTTGAGATCCTGACGAGCAAAGATGTTGCATGCTGTTAGCGTGATAAGCGCGAACAAATAAATAAGCGCAGACAACAAAACGCCGGGACGCACAAGCGTTCCGGCGTAATCGCGTTGATGAGCGATACAAGGTAGTCAGTCAAACGATGCCGATTACTCTTCCAGCATGCTACGCAGCATCCACGCCATTTTTTCATGGGCGCTGCAACGGTCATCCAGCAAAGAGCCGGTAGCCCCATCGTTCACTTCACCGGTCAGTGGATAAATCCCACGAATACGTTCGATCACTTGGCCGTGACCTTTGACCAAGAATTCCAGCATTTCGGCGTTGTTCATGCCGCTACGAGCCTCTGGCAAGGTGCTCATTTTGCTGTACACACTCAGTGAGCCGGGAGCTTCAAAGCCCAGTTCACGGATACGTTCAGCGATTTCATCCAGCGCATTCCAGATTTCGTTATATTGTTCTTCCAGCATCTGGTGCATTGGGCGGAAACGCATGCCTTTCACGTTCCAGTGGAAATAGTGGGTGGTCAGATACAGGCTGAAAGTATCGGCCAGCAGATGGGATAAGCTGTCAGCAATTTTTTCTCGGCTGGCATCGGGCAGTGAAATATCAACTTTCATAACCAATCTCCATGTTCAAATAACTTAACGGTAATGCCGTTCGTTGCTAATAAACATAGACCTGTTACGCATGTTTATCTGTCAGCAAATGCCGCCAATTGCCTCGTTGTGCAAGCAAATATGTCCTGCTATATGCACACATTTGCACCGTTAATAAAAAAAGTGCGGTTTATAGCGAGACTCGAGAAAACATGAAGAAAATCATATCGATTAGTACTTAATAAAAGCCCAACTATCTCGTGCGACAACCTCGTGCGACAGCGCGGTTGCGCCAATAAAAAGGCAGCCCGTAGGCTGCCTTAAACCGAAGTGACGATGGCTATACAGTCACGCTATAGAGTCACTCGATACTGGTCACTCGATACAATCACGCAATGCGATCAGGCCAGAACCTGCTGCAGCCACGGCCAACCTTGCTTTTTACGGCTCAGGGTGTTTTGCATCATCAGCACGCCGTTGTCGGCATGCGCATCCAGCTTGGCAGACCATTCGCCTTTGTACAGCAGACGGGTGGTCGCAGTGGTGATGTCAGTCAGCATTAGCGCGGCCAGTGCCAGACCTTCGTTATCACAACGCGCTTGCAGATCCGCATTCAGCGCATCCAGCATGCCGTCCACTTGCTCCAGTGTCGCCAACTCAATCTGACCAACAACCACGTCACGGCCGTTCAGTGGGTAGCCTTTCAGATCTTTTTCTACCAGCTCCGCCGCAGACAGACCTTCGATGTCAGTCTTAGCAATCAGCAGGTCTTTGATGAACAGATCCAGATCAGCGATATCAGCCAGTTTAGCCAACGCATACACCGCTTCTTTGTCTTTCTCGGTGCAAGTTGGTGACGCAAAGCCCACGGTGTCGCTGATAATGGCAGACATCATCAGGATCGCCAGCGGACGGGTGATCTCAGCCTGCTCCATACGGAACAGATTGAACAGGATGGTGTTGGTGCAGCCTACCGGCCAGATCCACGCTTCCAGCGGCTGCGCCGTGGTCACGTCGCCCAGACGGTGGTGGTCAACGATACCCAGAATTTCTGCCTGCGCCAGATCGTCCGGACCTTGCGCCAGATCGGAGTAGTCCACCAGCCACACTTGCTGACCGGCAACACCGGTGCACATCTCTGGCTGCTCAACCCCGGCACGCTCCAGAATAAAGCGGGTTTCGCGGTTGATATCACCCTGACGCACGGCTTTCGCCTGCAGGCCACGGGCTTTCAGCAGTTCAGCAGCTACCAGTGCAGAACAGATACTATCGCTATCAGGGTTTTTATGACCAACTACTTGAATCATCATCTTTCCTTTCAGTACGTCTGGCCTGCACTTAAAAGTCAGGCTCACAGCAAAAGTGCATCGGCTCGCCGGTTTTCGGATGCGTGATCGACAGCTCACGCGCGTGCAGTTGCAAACGCGGCGCCATCGCTAAGGCATCGGGATGCGCGTAGAAGCGATCGCCCAAGATAGGGTGTCCCAACGCCAGCATGTGCACCCGTAACTGGTGCGAGCGTCCGGTTACGGGGGTCAGTTTAACACGGCTCGCGCCATCCGGATCGCGACTGAGCACCTGATACAAGGTCAGCGCCCGCTTACCGGTTTCATGGCAGACTTTCTGTTTCGGCCGGTTCGGCCAGTCACAGATCAGCGGCAGGTCGATTTCGCCGTCATCTTGTGCCAGATGTCCCCACACGCGCGCCACATAGGCTTTTTTCGGCTCGCGCTCACGAAACTGGCGCTTAAGCTCGCGCTCGGCTTGCTTGGTCAGCGCCACCACCATCACGCCACTGGTGGCCATATCCAGCCGGTGCACCGATTCGGCCAACGGGAAGTCGGCCTGAATGCGCTGCATGATGCTATCGCGGTGCTCTTCGGCGCGCCCTTGCACCGACAGCAACCCACTCGGCTTATTCACCACCATGATGCTCGTGTCCTGATACAGGATCTGCAGCCACGGATCAGTCGGTGGGTTATAGGCCTCCAGCGGTGGCGCGCCACTTGGAATGGCCCGCTCTTCGGCGGTCGGCTTGCGCACTTTACGCGGCGCCGTATCGGTTGGTTTCACAGGCTCATTCCTCATAATGTGCTCCGCTCGCAGCACTTACTGATGCGTCACTACGACCACGCGCAGGGAATCCAGACGCCAGTTGGCTTCGTCCAGATGCTGCAGAACATGCTTACGACCCAGCTCCAGCATGCTGATTTCATCCTCACGGATGTTCGGGTTGACCGCTTTCAGGGCCAACATCCGATCCAGCTCGGCGGTCATCACGTCGTCCGCCAGCTTACGCGCGGCATCAATTTCCACCCGCGCCAGCTCATTAGCCTTCGGCTCGGCCATGGTCAGCATCGCGTGGATCTCTTTTTGCACTGCGTTCACCAGCTTACTGCCGGTATGACGGTTCACAGGGCTCAGCTGGCGGTTCAATGCTTCAAAACCAATCGATTTTGAGAGATCGTTACCACTGACATCCATCAGCAAACGCACCGGTGTTGGCGGCAGGAAGCGCGTCAGTTGCAGGTGCTTCGGCGCCTGCGCTTCCACCACATACACCAGCTCCAGCAGCAGTGTACCGGCTGGCAAGGCTTTATTTTTCAGCAGCGACATCGCCGTCATACCGGTATCACCGGACAGGATCAGATCGATACCGTTACGCAAAATCGGGTGTTCCCACGTCAGGAACTGCGCATCTTCACGCGACAACGCCACTTCACGATCGAAGGTCACCGTACAGCCATCGGATGGCAGACCCGGGAAGTCCGGCACCAGCATGTGACCGGTTGGCTCCAGCACCAAGGTATTCTCGCCGCGATCTTCTTGATGCACGCCGATAATATCGAACAGGTTCAGGGCAAAGCTCACCAGCTTGGTATCACCATCTTGCTCGGCAATTTCGCTGGCTAATGTCTGCGCTTCCTCGCCACCGTTGGAGTGCATCTCCAGCAGGCGATCGCGGCCGCTTTCCAGCTGCGCTTTGAGCTTATCGTGCATCGCGCGGCTATCGGCCAACAGCTCATCAAAGCCTTCTTGATTATCCGGCTCCGCCAAATACGGGATCAGGCGCTCGACAAACGCATCGTAAACCGGACGACCGGTCGGGCAGGTATGCTCGAACGCATCCAAACCTTCGTGGAACCAGCGCGACAGCAGAGCCTGCGAGGTGCCTTCCAAGCACGGCACATGGATCTGGATATCCTGACGCTGGCCGATACGATCCAGACGGCCAATACGCTGCTCCAGCAGATCTGGATTCATTGGCAAATCGAACATCACCAGATTGCTGGCGAACTGGAAGTTACGGCCTTCGGAGCCAATTTCCGAGCACAGCAGTACCTGCGCGCCCTCTTCCACCTGCGCAAAATAA
The DNA here is from genome assembly GCF_000800945.1 of Plesiomonas sp. ZOR0011. Lineage (NCBI taxonomy): Bacteria > Pseudomonadati > Pseudomonadota > Gammaproteobacteria > Enterobacterales > Enterobacteriaceae > Plesiomonas > Plesiomonas sp. ZOR0011. The sequence continues at coordinate 91,805 of NZ_JRKB01000012.1, read as the reverse complement.
GCCGAAGCCTTGTCGCGCTCGATGATAGACAAGCCTTCGTGGAAGACTGCCGCGCGAATCGCTTCACGCTCACGCAGCGCTTGCTCCAGATGCACGGCCGTTTGTGCCTTGGCACAGATCACCAGCACTTTGGCATCGCGGTTGTTCTTCAAGAAGGTCAGCAACCACTCCACGCGCGGGTCAAAGTTCCACCAAGTGGCATTTTCGCCTTCAAACGCTTGGTAGATTTGCTCTGGGTACAGCATCTGCTGGGCGCGATCATCCACCTTCGACGCGCCCATCAGGCGTGCCACACGGATCGCGGTTTGGTACTGGCTTGGCAGCGGTAACGTGATCTGGTTTAAGCTGCGCTGCGGGAAGCCTTTCACGCCCTGACGGGTGTTACGGAACAGCACGCGGCCAGTGCCGTGGCGATCCATCAGGTTATTGATCAGAGTTTGCCGCGCCAGCAGGCGCTCGGTTTCATCCACGTCGGCCGCGTTGATCACTTTCAGCAGCGGCTCCACATCCTGCTCACTGAGCAGTTCAGTCAGCAGATTTTGCGCTTCCACGCTCAGCGGCTTACCGGCGGTGATATCGGCAACCGCATCGGCCACCGGCTGGTATTGCTGTTGCTCGGCCACGAACTCTTCGTAATCGTGGAAACGATCAGGATCCAGCAAACGCAAGCGCGCAAAGTGGCTTTCTTGACCCAACTGCTCCGGGGTGGCGGTCAGCAGCAGCACGCCCGGGATATTTTCAGTCAGAGTTTCCACCACTTGATATTCGCGGCTTGGTTTATCTTCGCTCCACACCAGATGGTGGGCTTCGTCGACCACCAACAGATCCCATTCCGCTTCCGCCGCCTGTTCACAGCGCTGGCGCTTTTTACGAATGAAATCCAAGGAGCAGATCACCAGCTGTTCGGTCTCGAACGGGTTCTCCGCATCCAAACCGGCTTCGGCGCAGCGCTCTTCGTCAAACAGCGCAAAGCGCAGGTTAAAGCGACGCAGCATCTCCACCAGCCACTGGTGTTGCAAGGTTTCTGGCACGATCACCAGCACGCGCTGAGCACGGCCAGACAGCAGTTGCTGATGAATGATCATGCCCGCTTCAATGGTCTTACCCAAACCCACTTCATCGGCCAGCAATACGCGCGGCGCATAACGGCAACCCACTTCATGGGCGATGTACAGCTGGTGCGGGATCAGGCTGGCACGAGCGCCACGCAGACCGCGCAGCGGCGAGCGGAATTGTTCACGCTGATGGTTCAGCGCGCGATAACGCAGGGCAAAACGATCCATACGGTCGATTTGACCGGCAAACAGGCGATCCTGAGGTTTGCTGAAGGTCAGCTTGTTATCCAGCATCACTTCGCGCAGGCTGATGCCCTCTTCCTCAGTATCCAGACGGGTACCGACATAAGTCAGGACACCGTGTGCTTCCAGCACTTCATCGACACGCATCTGCCAACCTTCGTGGCTGGTGATGGTATCGCCTTGGTTGAACATGACGCGAGTCACCGGGGCGTCCACTCGTGAATAAACACGGTTTTCACCGGAAACAGGGAACAGAATGGTGATGGTACGGGCCTCAATAGCGACAACCGTACCTAGACCTAACTCACTCTCAGTATCACTGATCCAACGTTGACCAAGTGCAAAAGGCATAGTGCTGACTCAACTCTCTTCTTTGTTTGGCGTGGGTGCGGGAAAGGGCGTTATGGTAATTCAAGGTGTGTTCCTCGTCACGGATTTATCCGTCCCTCATCGCGTTAAATCTCTGTAGTTGTCACAAGCTTGTCATCAAGGATGCGTTTGATTGTAAAAGTGTTGCTACACTCGGATTAAGGCGCAACACCGGTGCCAACCAGGCACAGTTTTTACGCTTACAAGGAGGTCCGTATGGGCTCAACCGAACGAAAAATCTTCGTCCTCGATACCAACATCCTACTGCATGAACCTCAGTCCATCTTTTCCTTTCAAGAACACAATGTCATCGTGCCGATGACGGTCCTCGAAGAGCTCGACCGCATTAAGGATAGTAAACGCGACGTTTCACGCGAGGCGCGTATCGCTATCCGCATGCTCGAAAGTGTGTTTCTCGATGCCAGTGCCGAAGAGATTGCCGCGGGCGTTCCGCTCAGTAAACACGGGGCGCAAGCGTCCGGCACGCTGGCGATTTTCGCCGACTACCTGTTAGCCGAAGAGGTGCATGCCTTCCCCAGCAAAGAGGGCGATAACCGCATTCTGAACGCGGTGCTGTACTTGCAAAAATTGCATGCCCCTGTGCCCGTGGTGTTGGTCACCAAAGACATCAACATGCGCCTGCGCGCCAAAGGCGCTGGGGTGTTGCGGGTCGAAGATTATCGCACCGATCAGCTGATCGACGATGTGCGCTTCCTCACTAAAGGCTTTCGTCACCTCGACGGCGATTTTTGGAAAAAAGTGGAGGTATGCCAAACCCAGCACGAAGGGCGCGAAACCTACCATGCGGTAGATGCTGCGCTGATCCCCAAAACCCACATCAACGAATACCTGTTTGACGATACCGAAACCTTTGCCGGTCGCGTCAGTGCCATCGGCAGCGATCGCATCACGTTTCGCGATTTAGGACGGGAAAAACTGATGCACCGGCAAGCGTGGGGCGTACATCCGAAAAATATTTATCAAGCGATGGCGTTACACGCCTTGCTCGACCCGAGCATCGATCTGGTGATCCTCACCGGCCCGGCCGGTAGTGGGAAAACCTTGCTGGCGATGGCGGCGGCACTGGAGCAAGTGGTCGAGAAAAAGATGTACGACAAGATTATTGTCACCCGTAACACGCCGGATATCGGCGAGTCGATCGGCTATCTGCCGGGCACCGAAGAGGAAAAAATGCTGCCGTGGCTGGCGGCAATCACCGATACCTTGGAAGTGCTGCATAAAAACGACCACAACACCGAAGCGTCGATCAAATACATTCAGGACAAAGCCAACATCCAGTTTAAATCGATTAACTTCATGCGTGGCCGCTCGATTCAAAATGCCTTTGTGCTGCTGGACGAGTGCCAAAACTTAAGCGCCTCGCAGCTGAAAACCATCATTACTCGCTGCGGGGAAGGCACCAAAATTATCTGCTCCGGTAACTTGGCGCAAATCGACAGCCCTTACCTAACGCCAGTCACATCGGGGCTAACCTATATTGTGGAGCGCTTTAAAAACTTTGAGGGAAGCGTAAACCTGTATCTGAACGGGGTGGTACGTAGCCGGTTAGCCTCGTTCGCCGAGGAAAACCTGTAACCGCGTACTGACTTAAGATTCAAAACAAAAGACGTAAAACAAGGGCTGAGGCAATAAAGATTGAGACATCGTCATGATTGACGCTCCCTCAGCCCTTCTGCACAATCAGCCTCACTGGCCGGTCAGCTCGCCTTGCGGTTGACCGGCTGAACACTGTGCGTCTTGTACTCAGGTACGCAGACTCCACCAGTATCGCGATTTCGGCTTGCCGCCCCGTTTAAAGAGGTTCCGATGGAGGCATTACTTAACCATCTTCAGCTGTATGCCATGCACTATGCGCTCAGCGCTGCGTTCTTGGCGGCATTGATTGAATCCATTGCGCTCATCGGTCTGTTGGTGCCGAGCTCGGTCATCATGACCTCGATTGGTCTGCTGATTGGTCACGGCGAAGTGAATTTCTGGCTGGCATGGTTGGCCGCCACGTTAGGCTGCATGGTGGGCGATTGGGGCTCGTATCTGGCCGGCCACTATTTCCAAGCGCCGCTACGCAACTTTCGTCCGCTGCAGCGCTATCAAAGCACCATCAGCAAAATTGAATATGCGCTGCACCAGCACAGTATGCCGACCATTTTCTGGGGCCGGCATATCGGGCCGACACGCCCAATTGTGCCGCTGGCGGCAGGCATGCTGAACCTGCCACCGCGCAGTTTTGCCCTGCCGAATTTTTTGGCCTGTGCGACTTGGCCTCCGGTCTATCTGCTGCCGGGGATTTTAGCAGGGGTCGCGCTGGGGATCCCACAAGGACAGAGCGTCGGCCTGTTCCGCGTGCTGCTGCTGTTAAGCGCGGCGGGGATGTTCTTCAGTGTCTGGCTCGGCTGGCGCTGGCTGCGCCATGACCAACGCCCGGCGGACTGGTTTAGCAAGTACCTGACGTTACCGCGCCTGCGCTGGCTGACCATGGTCAGTCTGCTGATGGCGGTGGTCAGTACGCTGTGGCTGTTACAACAACCGCTGATGCCGCTGTACGCAGATCACCTGCGCGACGTGCTCAAACTCTGACGCACTGACCTTCTTAGCTCTCTTTAAAAACCGCCCAGCGTCTGCACCGATTGCCGCACTGGGCGTTTTTTTATCTTCTCGCGTTTGCGTCTTTCTTCCTGCCGTCAGCGCTCTCGCTACTCTCCGCGTCTCTGGCTTGCCGTTACGGCTTGACCGTAACACCCAAAATTCGCGCCTGTGGCGCCGCGCCACTGAGTAAATCGGCGGTCGGCCCGTCATAACAGATGCAACCATCGTCAATCAGCAAGGTACGCGGTGCGATACGGGCAGCATCATCCAAATTGTGCGACACCATCAGCAAGGTCAGATTCAAGCGCGCACACGCCTCTTCCACCAATGCCAGCATGTCACTGCGCAGCGCCGGATCGAGAGCGGAAAACGGTTCATCCAGCAGCAAAATAGGCGTATCACGCACCAAACAGCGCGCCAAGGCCACTCGCTGACGCTGACCGCCCGACAAGGTATCGGGCCGACGCGTCAGGTAATCGGCAAGCCCCACCGACTCCGCCACCGCCACCAGGCGCGCCTGCTGCTCGGCAGTCAAACGCAAGCCAGGATCTAACCCCAACCCGATGTTTTGCCCGACGGTCAGGTGCATAAATAAATTGTGCTCCTGAAACAGCATCGACACCGGCCGCTGCGCCACCGGCAAGGTGGTCGCCTCTTGGCCATTGAGCCACAACCGACCACTGTGCAGCGGACAAAATCCGGCAATTAAGTTGAGCAAGGTACTTTTCCCCGCCCCACTCGGGCCCAAAATGGCCACCCGCTCACCGGCTCGCACCTGCAAGTCAAAGCGCATCGGCTGATTTTGGTAAAGAAAAGTCACATCATCGAGATACAGCATGTTTCTCACGATCCTTAGCAACTGAGGTGTCAGTACGGCGACGTTGGCTAGCGTCAGACGGCGAGCCGGTTAGCGCAGCCGACGACGATGAAGGACGATGCTCAAACAGGCTAAATAAGCCAAAACAGAGCAGCAATAACAAGAGCGCCGTCACGCCACCATCTTGGCTGCGATAAGCGCCGATTTGCTGATACAGATACAGCGGTAAGGTGCGAAAATCTTCGCTGCCAAACAGTGCTATCACGCCAAAATCCCCCAGCGACAGCACGCAGGCAAAGGAAAACGCCAACGACAAAGGACGGCGCAGCGCCCGCCACTCGACCCAATAGCAACGACGCCAGCCGTGCATACCGAGCGATGCGCACAAACGATCGTACTGCGCCGCGCAGTCCAACACCGGCACGCTCAGCGTTTTTAGCACATACGGCAGCGCCATCATCGCGTTACACAGCACCACAATGGCAAACGGGTGAGCACGCAGCGCCGGATAAGGCTGCAGCAGTAAAAATAGCCCCGTGGCGAGCACCAATCCCGGCATCGCCAAAATGAGCATGCCACTGAGCTCCAGATAGCGTGCGCTACGCAGCCAGCCATCAAGACGCATCCGGCTGCTACTCCACGCAATCATCAAGCCCAACCCTAACGCCAACGCGCCGGCGCACAGAGCAATACTCAATGAGGTCAACGTGGCTTGCCACAACGCCGGCTGACTGACCACTGACCAAAACGCACGGCTAATTCCGCCCACCACCACCGCCAGTAATGGCGGTACCAGCAGCAAGATCGCCGCCGCGATCAACACGCCATCGGTTAGCCGACTGGCGAGATGGTCCGGCAGCCAACGCACGCCGTGGCCACGCCCCGCCGGCGCCGCCAGTGAACCGGCCAGCTTTTGGCTAGCCAGCACCAAGGCCAGACAAACGCCCATTTGCAGCAGTGCCAGCCATGCCGCCATCCCTAAATCAAAGTCATAGGTTAGCGCCTGATAGATAGCCACTTCCAGTGTCGAAGCTTTTGGCCCGCCACCGAGGGCTAACACCACGGCAAAACTGGCAAAACAGAGCATGAAAATCAAACTGGCCGCCGGCAGTAACTGACGGCGCACTTGTGGCCATTCCACCCAACGCCAACACTGACGCTGGTTCATGCCGAGCTGCGCGGCTATCTGGTATTGCTCTTGCGGAATAGACTCTAAACTTTGCAACAGCAACCGCGTGGCCAACGGCAAGTTGAAAAAGACATGCGCCAGTAAGATGCCCTGCAAGCCATACGGCGAAAAGCGGTACGCCAGCCCCAGAGCGCGGCACAGCTGCGCCAGCCACCCTTCTTGCCCGTAGACACTGATCAGGCCAAACACCGCCACCAGCACCGGCAACACCAGCGTCATCGAGCACAAACGCAGCAACAGGCGACGGCCAACAAACTGGCGACGCGCCAACGCGCGCGCCAAAAACAGTGCCGGTAGCACCGACAACAACGCCGACAGCGCCGCTTGCCAGAAGGTAAAACGTAAGAGGTGCCACACATACGGATCGTGCAACACCTCCAGCCCCGCTTGCTGCGGCGCTTGCCACAGCAAACTCAGCAGCGCCGCCGCCAGTACCAACAGTAATCCACCGGCGACAATCCCTGGCCAGCGACCGCGCGCCATCATCAGCGGCTTACCGCCATCTGCCACTCACGCACCCACGCCTTGCGATTTTGCTCGACTTGTTGCGGAGTAAACTCCAGCGTCTTGACCGGTTTTTCCACCTGCTCAAAGCCTTTCGGTAACGCCACATCCGTCACCGGCAGCATCCAGTTTCCGGTGGCCATCTGATCTTGGAACGCTGGGGTTAACATAAAGCGTAAGAACTCTTGCGCCAGCTGCGGCTGCTTGCTGGACGCCAGCTGACCGGCCACTTCCACTTGCAAATAGTGACCTTCGGCAAAGTTAGCGGCTTTATAGTCTGGATTGTTTTCGCTGATCAGGTGATACATCGGCGAGGTGGTGTAACTCAACACCATATCCGCCTCTCCTTTAAGAAACAGTCCGTAGGCTTCGCTCCAGCCTTTGGTCACGGTGACGGTCTTCCCCGCCAACTTCTGCCATGCCTCGGCCGCCTGATCGCCATACACCGATTTCATCCACAGCAACAGCCCCAGCCCCGGTGTACTGGTGCGCGGATCTTGATAAATCACCTTGATCGGCTGCTTGCTATCCACCAAGTCATGCAAGCTTTGCGGCGGGGTTTTCAAACGTTTTTGGTTATACACGAAAGCGAAGTAACCGTAGTCATACGGCAGGAAATGGGTATTGCTCCAACCGCCCGGTAGAGTGAGCTTGGTTTGCGGCGCAGGAAGCGGGGCGAACAGACCGGTTTTCTCGGCATCTGCTACCAAATTGTTATCCAACCCCAGCACCACATCGGCCGGACTGTTTTTACCTTCCATACGCACGCGATTTAAAATCGACACGCCATCATCCAGCGCCACGAATTTCAGCTCACAATCACCGCACTCAGCCTCAAAGGCTTTTTTGACCGCCGGGCCCGGGCCCCAATCAGAGGCAAACGAATCATAGGTATACACGGTGAGCGTGCGCTCAGCGGCTTGCACCAACGGCAAGCTACTTAACGCGCCCAGCGCCAGCAATGCGCCAACACCAAAACGCGAACGAACACAGCGAGAAAACAGCGAAACAGGGGTCACAGACACTTTGCGCTCCTTAACAACCTTGTGGGAGTCGGCAAAGGTTTTTGAGTGCTGTCGGAGGATGGCCGGCTTACCGCGTCTTTCACCTTGATGCGCGCCGGCGCCAAACAGCAGATCTCAAATCCCTCCGCCGGTATAAACCGGATCAGGTTCGACGGGTGTTATCTCAGCCTCGCGGCACCCCGTTGAGAACGGCGCTCATTGTACTCGCAATCGCCCCTTCAGTACTAGCCACACACCGAGCACAAGAGTGACAAACAGTGTGATTTGATTTCCAACTGCCAGCCACTGGTTTATGCTGCTATTGTTAACTGGTCGTACCAACAACGTTAATGAGGATGGCGAAATTATTCCTCTCCCCGACTCCGGCCGCACTGTTGTCACGTGCGCCCCTGATAACAAGGATTTTGCATGGATAGCCTGTTAATCACCCGGTCTGACGAAGGCGTGCTGTGTCTGACCTTCAATCGCCCAGAAAAGAAAAATGCCCTGACGCTGGAGATGTACCACGCACTGGAGCTGGCACTGCGTGATGCGGCGAGCGACAACCGCGTACGCAGTGTGGTGCTGCAAGGTAACGAGTGCTGCTTTACCGCCGGTAATGATCTGGCAGTCTTTCTCGAAAGTGGCAACCTAGATCACGAACATCCCGCCATTCGAATGCTACACACGCTAGCAGCCTTCCCAAAACCGGTGGTCGCGGCGGTGTGTGGTGTGGCCATCGGTATTGGTACTACGTTGCTATTGCATTGCGATCTGGTTTACGTCGCTGATGATGCGGTGCTGCAGCTGCCGTTTATCGATTTGGGGTTAGTTCCCGAGTTTGCATCGAGCTTACTGCTACCGCGTACGCTCGGCCATGTGCGCGCCTGTGAGTGGTTGCTGCTGGGCGATGCGTTTTCTGGCGCGCAAGCCGCGCACGCGGGACTCGCGAATCGCAGCTTACCGGCTAATGAGGTGTTGGCTTTTGCCCACACACAAGCAATACGGCTAGCACACAAGCCGCCGCACGCCTTACGTAACAGCAAAGCCTTGCTGAAAAACGAATTAAAGCAGGCGGTGCCCTTTACCATCGATCTGGAAGCGCGCGCGTTTTCGCAAGCACTGCACAGCGAAGAGAGCCGCCAACGGGTCAGCGCTAAGCTCAGTGCGATCAGCGCCAAGAAATAAAACGCGAAAGCAGGATAAATATCACCACAAAAAGCTGCTATTGGGCTACACAACCACATCTTTCGCTAGCCATTGCATTACTGAGCGGTAAAACCCTCGCCTAACTTACGGCGGTGGTTTTACCGCCCTTATCTAGGGCATCTATTGCGTCATTCTCGGCCTAATTGTCGACGTGATCAGCGCCACGCCTTTGCGACTGTGCGGGGAAACTTCCCCGCAGATCAACCGGTTAAAAATCGACTTACCGCTCAAAATCAGCATTGATTTTACAGATGTAATCGACTCGTTGTTCTATTTAGATAATGCTATCGCATGTTTTGCGCATTGTTTGGTGTTAAGGATACGCGATGCTCCCGCACGGAATGCTTCAGCAATGGATATTAGCCTACGATCAGCCCTCACTGCTGGATTCAGCATTGCCTGAACTGGCACTGGTCCTGAACGCCTCCCACTGCTGGTTATTTGTCGGACTGGAAGAGTCACAGCCACTGGCCAGTTGGCCTCAAGACGCCGATCATCAGGCGTTATTCAGTCATGCCGATTTGTTGCTGAAAAATCACGTCTTAGTGCAAAGCGGGATCTTGCACACCCTGAACAACCAGCCCAATCTGCATATCTGCCGTTTAAGCGGTAACAGCACGCAACCGCGCATTCTGGTATGGCAAACACCAGAGAATCCGAATCGCGATAGCGCACAAGCGACCGATCTTCCAACGACCGAACTGTCGACCACCGATCTGTCAACGCAAGTGGCGGTATTGCTGTTTTTTGGTCAACTACTGCAAAAACACCATGATGACAGCCAAGCGACCAGCGAACGTGGGCGACGCGATCTGCAAGAGGCCATGTTAGCTAATCAGCTCAATGACTTACGTAATCAAGTCAATACCATCCGTGAGCTACAGCAGTTGATGAGCGCCATGATGCTGTGTCGCGAACCGGAAGAGCTGTACAAGCTGGCAGTCGAGCAACTGCGTACTATTCTACCCGGCTGTCGCAGCGCCTTGATGCTGTACGATCCGGCCACCGGTCAAGTCCAAGGCACCTTCGGCACCGACAATGAAGGTAACACCGCCGATGAGCGGCACATCATCTACAACTATCACGATCAAACCAGCGAATTTAATCAAGCACTGCGCAGCCAAGATCAAGAATTGGTGATCAAAGACAACGCCCCGCTGTACACCCAGCACACCATCGTCGGCGTGGGGTGGAATGCGATGGTGATCTTGCGCGATGAGAACGGCCCGATCGCGTGGTTTGCGTTGGATAATTTACTGTCGCAGCGCCCACTCACCGCCGCCCAGCAAGTGCTGCTGATCACCTTCAGCCGCATGGTTTCCTCGGTGCTGGTGCAGATGCTGCGTGAAAAACAACTGCGCTTTTTACATGAAGGGCTGTTGGCGATGGCCGAAGCCGATAATCTGCTATTAGCCTGTAAAGTGGCGGTCGAGAAGATCAAAGCACTGGGCGTTGATCGGGCGGCGATCTTGCTGTGGGATCCGGAGCAGCAGATGCTGCGCGGCACGTACGGCTGCGACGAGATTGGTCAACTACGAAATGAACAGGCACTGACTATCGATCCGTACGCCGATCCGGTTATCGTGCCGATGCTGACCGAACAGGACTATTTTAAAGTCCGCCGTGACGCACCGCTATTTAACGACTTGCACTTAATTGGCATCGGCTGGCACTTGAGCGCAGGCCTGTGGCACTGTGGTCGTTTCTACGGCGCGATTTTTGCCGACAACCTGCTCAGTCGCCGCGTAATGACCAGCCACCAGCAAACTATTTTGCATCTGTTTTCGGCGGTAGTGGCCAGTTTGATGGCGCGCTTTCAAAGCGAGCAACAACTGCGTCAACTGAACTTATCGCTCGATAATCAGGTACAAACTCGCACGCAAGAGTTGAACGAAGCCAACCAACGTTTGTTGGAGCTGTCGTACCACGATCCGCTGACAGGGTTATTTAACCGACGTTACTTTGATCAAGTGATCAGTGAATGGATGGCACAAACACCGGCTCCAGGCTTGATCCTGATCGATATCGATGCCTTCAAAGCCTTTAATGACATCTATGGCCATCCAGCCGGTGATGAGTGCCTACGCGCCTTTGCCGATGCGCTGAAAGCCGCGGGGCGCGGCTGCGTGGTGTCACGCATGGGCGGCGAAGAGTTTTCGATCCTGATCCCCGCCGATCTGTTGCCGCAGCTAGACATCTTAATTGGCGAGTTGATGAACCTGACTGAGCAGATCTCGATTCCACATCGCGGTTCACCGTTTGGGATCCTCACGTTCTCCGCAGGCTATGCCAGTGGAGAAGGCAAAAACAGCACCGAACTGTATCGCAACGCCGATCAGGCACTGTACCAAGCCAAACAGCGCGGACGCCACTGTCTGGTACAAGCAGGCACTGCGCGCAGCGGACAAGCGAAACTGGCGCATACCCATCGGCCTGCCACCTTAACGGATAGCAACCCGCAGCAAGCGAATCAGCGGCAAAGCGCGGCGCTGACTGACGGGCAAGAAAATGCCCTCCCGCTGGCCAGTGGCACCTAACCGCACGCTCAGACCCTATCGGTACATGCGCTGAGCAAGACCTTACATGAGATCTGTGCTAGGCGCGCTGAACACAAACATTAATGTACACCGGTTGGTAAACTCCGCCGGAGAGAAAAGCCAGAGACAAAAAAAGCGGCGCTATTGCGCCGCTTTTTTATTAGCTGTGTTAGCGAAAACCGCGCTCGCGACGTAACAAGTCATACGCTGCTTGGATGTCCTGCGCCTTTTGCTTGGCCAACTCCATCATCTCCGGCGGTAAGCCTTTGGCCACCAATTTATCCGGGTGATGTTCATTCATCAACTTGCGATAAGCGCGCTTGATGGTTTGATTATCGGCATCGGCTGGCACTCCCAGCACTTTACACGCATCTTCCACCGTAGGACCCCGTGTTGCCGAGCGCGGTGACCAGCCTTCCTGATGCGATTGCTGATGACCGCGAAACTGAGTACTGCCCTCCAGCATCGACAGTAACTGCTCGAACTGATGACGCGAAAAACCCAGCTCTTCGGCAATCACATACAGCACTTCACGCTCACTCGGGTGCAAAGAGCCATCGGCAAACGCCGTTTGCAGCTGGATCTCCATAAACATCTGCAGCAAGTCAAAGCGACCAAAACAGGCGCGACGAAAATCGCGTAACGTCTGGCGTAAGGCAAAATCAGCCGACTTACCGGCACGAAACGCCTCTTGCGCGGCGCGACGCGCCTCACCGTGCAGATTCATTCGGTCCATCATGGCATTGGCCATGTGGATATCGGCTTCGGTCACCCGGCCCTTGGATTTGGTCAGATGCCCCATGGTAGAAAAGGTGGCCTGAAAAAACAGAGACTGTCGGGCCTGTTGATTACTGAAATAGCCCTGTAAATGGGATTGTGCCGCCAGTCTTTTGTCTACTTGATGGCCGATTAACAGGCCAAAAAACGCACCAATCGGTCCGCCGACCAGTACGCCCAGCACCACGCCCAGAAGTTTGCCCCACAATTGCATTCAAGCCCCTCTTAAACCCGTTATTCAGGCTGCGTAGCATCGCGCCCACGCATTATTTTTTCTGTTATTGCCAGCCAACAGGTTCCGCACGGGGCATACATCTGCGGCCGGAATCATACAAACAATCATATAAGTGCCGAGAAAGGCAATTTGCTTTATCATACTCTGCATTAAGCTCAATTGCTTGCGGGCAACGGTGCCCGCTCAGGTTGCAGGACCCACAATCTGGTATGAAAAAATTTTTCCCGACAATTCTGGCTTCCGCCATCAGTGCGATTCTGTTCAGTCCGCACAGTTATGCTGACCTGCGCAGCCAGTGTCTGGCCGGCGTGCCTCATTATACAAAGCCGCTGGTAAATGGCGATCCGAACAATTTACCGGTCACCATCTTATCTGACGATGCAGATGTCGATTATCCGAACCGTGCGCTGTATACCGGTAACGTCAACGTCGAACAAGGTAACCGTCAACTGACCGCGCATGAAGCGCAAGTGACGCAAAAGCTGGTCGATGGTAAACCGGTCAAACGTGAAATGACCGCCAGTGGTAATGTGCACTATTTTGACCCTACCATTACCCTCAAAGGTCCGCGTGCCTGGTCCGATCTGGACAGCAAAGATACCGACGTGGATGACGCTAATTACCAGTTGGTGGGCAAGCAAGGGCGCGGTACCGCACGTCAATTACAGCTGCGTGACAATAACCGCTACAGCATCATGAAAAGTGGCGTATTTACCACCTGTCTGCCGGATGATGACAGTTGGAGTATTGCCGCCACCACCATGGTGCAAGACCGCGATGAAGAAGTGGCGGAGTTGTGGAACGCGCGTTTTCGCGTCGCCGGCGTCCCGGTCTTCTACACGCCGTACTTGCAGATTCCGATTGGCAATAAGCGCCGCTCCGGTTTTCTGGTGCCGTCATTTGGCTCATCGACCAAATCAGGCTTCCAAGTGGAGCTTCCTTACTACTGGAATATCGCCCCTAACTACGACGCCACGATCACGCCGCGTTACATGACCAAACGTGGCACCGAGTGGATGACCGAGTTCCGCTACCTGACCACACCAGGTACTGGCACGCTGGCCTTTAACTATCTGCCCGATGACCCGCTGTATAACAATGAAGCGCGTTACCTGACCTACTGGAATCACAGTGGCGTCATGAATCAGGTATGGCGTTTTAACGTCGATTACACCAAGGTCAGTGACCCGCAGTACTTTAATGACCTCACCTCACCGTACGGTAATACCACCGACGGCTATGTCACGCAAAAAGCCAGTGTTGGCTATGCCGACCCGAACTGGATGGTGAACCTGTCTGCCACCCAGTTCCAGTTGTTTAATACCCAAGTCGCCAGTGCCTATCGTACTGCGCCGCAGCTGGATATTAACTATTACAATAACGATCTGATCAACGAGCAGCTCAACACGCATCTGTATGGTCAGGTTGCGCGGTTCGATAACGATAATCCGGCTATGCCAACTGCTACGCGGGTGCATTTTGAACCGACCGTGAGTTATCCCATCGCCAACCGCTGGGGGAGTCTGGAAGTGAGTGCCAAAGCTTATGCCACGCACTACCAGCAGGATATTCCGGTGCAATACCGCAACCAGATGGAAGAGTCGGTATCGCGCTTTATTCCACAAGGCAAAATTGACGGTAAAATGGTGTTTGAACGCGATACCAAGTGGCTGGATGCCTATACCCAGACCTTGGAGCCGCGCATTCAATACCTGTATCGTCCGTACCGCGACCAAAGCGGGATTGGTGCGCCGAACAGCCTAGGCTACGATTCCACCGCGCTGCAGATGGATTATTTAGGCATGTTCCGCGATCGCCGTTACAGCGGTCTGGATCGCATCGCCTCCGCCAATCAGGTAACCACCGGTCTGACAACCCGCTTCTTTGATTCATCCTTGAATGAACGCTTTAACTTTGCAGTCGGGCAAATTTTCTATTTGGAAACCCCGCAAGTAGCACCGATTAACGATGATGAAAAACAGCGAACTTCTGCCTGGGCCGCAGAGTCTAACACCGTATTCTCACAAAACTGGAGTGCCAAGGGCGGAATACAGTACGATGCGGAACTCAGCCAAGTGGCCTTGGGGAATGCCGTGCTGGAATATCGCAAAGATGCCGAACGACTGGTGCAACTGAACTATCGCTATGCTAGTCAGGAATACATCAACAATGCGCTGCCAAATCAAAACTACCCGACCGACCTGTCACAGGTTGGGGTCGTAGCAGCATGGCCGGTCACTGACCGCATCGGCGTGGTGGGTCAGTACTATTACGATACCAAACAGCAGCAACCGGCAACCCAACTGCTCGGTTTGCAATACAACACCTGCTGCTGGGCCGTTAACTTAACTTACGAGCGTAAAATCATCGGCTACGACGCCAGCGTTGGTGAAACCGGTGGCGGTATCTACGACAACGGAATCTCCTTTAATGTGGAAATCCGCGGTCTGGGCAATAACTACTCCACCGGCATCGGTAGCATGCTGGGAGACGGTATTTTGCCGTATCAACGCCCGTTTAACCTGAATAACTGATGGCCTCAGGTTCAGGCTTTCTTACTCAATTGCATACTTCAAAACGCAGGATGGATAGGCGAATGAAGAACTGGAAAACATGGCTTTCTCTGCTGGCAATCGTCAGTACCAATGCGGTTGCGGCTCCGCAGTCACTGGATCAAGTCGCCGCCATCGTCAATAACGGGGTGGTACTGCAAAGCGAAGTGAATAATTTGGTGCATTCAGTCAAGCTGAATGCCCAGCAAGCCGGTCAACAATTACCGGATGCCGAGGCTCTGCGCCATCAAGCACTGGATAAACTGATCCTGGATCAAATCCAGCTGCAACTGGCCACGAAAATGGGCATTACCGTCAGCGATGCCGATCTGGACAACGCGATCGCTGGCATTGCCGCGCAAAACAAGATGAGCCCAGCACAGCTGCAGCAAGCTTTGAAAGCGCAAGGCATCAACTATGCCGACTACCGCGAACAGATCCGTAAAGAGATGCTGGCAACCGAAGCGCGTAACTCACAGGTACGTAGCCGCATCAACATCCTGCCACAGGAAGTGGATAATCTGGCCAAGCAGATCAGCTCCCAAGCGCAAAAAGGCGAAGAGATTAATCTCAGCCATATTCAAATTGCGCTGCCAGAAAACCCAACCCAAGATGAAGTGGATGCCGCACGCCAGCGCGCCGAGCAGCTGGTCAAAGAGCTCAAGCAAGGCGCGGATTTCTCCAAACTGGCGATCGCTAACTCTTCCGGCCCACGGGCACTGGAAGGCGGTAATTTAGGTTGGGTGCGTCCACAAGCCATCCCGAGTATCTTTGCCGAGAAAGTGGCCGGCGCGCAGCGTGGTCAGGTGATAGGTCCGTTCCGCACCGGTGTGGGTTTTCACATCCTGAAGGTCAACGAGCTGCGCGGTAGCGAACAAAGTGTTAAAGCCACCGAAGTGCATGCGCGCCACATCCTGCTGAAAACGTCGGTAATGCAAGATGACGCGCAAGCGCGAGCTAAACTGCTGCAACTGCGTAACGATATTCTGAACAAGAAGATCGATTTTGCCGCCGCCGCGCGTGAATACTCACAAGACCCGGGCTCTGCGGCGCAAGGCGGCGATCTGGGTTGGACTACGCCGGACGTGTTCGTACCGCAGTTCCGTAACGAGCTGGACAGCCTGAAACCGGGCCAAATCAGCCAACCGTTCCAAAGTCCATTTGGCTGGCACATCGTGCAATTGCTGGATACCAAGCAGGTGGATCGCACCGATGCGGCGCTCAAAGATCGCGCTTACCGCATGTTGTTTAACATGAAGTTTGCCGAAGAGATGCCGGTGTGGCTGCAAGAGCAGCGCGCTGCTGCCTACGTTAAAATCGTCGACCCACAAGACGACGCCCATTAATCGTTGCCGTCACGGGCACCTTCGGGTGCCCGTGCTGTTTTTAGCGCCATATAGCACTAAGGTAGGATGTCATGACGCTGCCTGTATCACGTCTGGTTATCACACCCGGAGAGCCGGCCGGTGTCGGTCCGGATCTCATCATCAAATTAGCGCAGCAGGCATGGCCGGCGGAGCTGGTGGTCTGCGCCGATCCGGCGCTGCTGCAAGCGCGCGCCGCGACGCTGCAACTACCGCTGACCTTGTTGCCGTATCAACCGGAGCGCGCGCCACAAGCGCAAGCCGCTGGTACCCTGACTTTGTTACCGGTCAGCTTGTCCACGCCCGCCATTCCCGGTCAGCTCGATAGCGCCAACGCCCACTACGTGTTAGCGACACTGGCGCGCGCCGCTGACGGTTGTCAGCAGGGGGAGTTTGCCGCTATTATCACCGGTCCGGTACACAAGGGGATCATCAACGATGCTGGGATCCCATTCAGTGGCCATACCGAATTTTTTGCCGACCGCGCCGGCTGCCACAAAGTGGTGATGATGCTGGCGACCGAGCAAATGCGGGTCGCGCTGGCGACAACTCACCTGCCACTGCGTGAAGTGGCTGACGCCATTACCGCAGAGAGTCTGCGTGAAGTGATCACCATTTTGCATCACGATCTGCAGCAAAAATTTGCCCGTCCACAACCGCGTATTTACGTCTGTGGGCTAAACCCACATGCCGGTGAAAGCGGACATATGGGGCATGAGGAAATCGAGGTGATCGAACCTTTGCTCGCCCAATTGCGCAGTGAAGGGATGGATCTTATCGGCCCACTACCGGCCGATACCCTGTTTCAAGACAAATACCTGCGCGACGCCGATGCTGTACTGGCCATGTACCACGATCAGGGCCTGCCGGTGCTCAAATACCAAGGCTTTGGCCGCGCAGTCAATATTACGCTAGGGTTACCGTATATCCGCACGTCGGTGGATCACGGAACGGCACTGGATCTTGCCGCTACCCCATTTGCCGACGAGGGCAGCTTCCGGACTGCGCTAACCCTCGCCATTACTATGACGGATTCACAAACACAATGAATGACAGTGTTCACCTCGGGCACCGCGCCCGTAAACGCTTTGGTCAAAACTTCCTGAACGATGTGTTCGTTATCGACAGCATCGTCAGCGCGATTAACCCGCGTAAAGGCGAAGCGATGCTGGAAATCGGCCCAGGTCTGGCGGCGCTGACCGAGCCCGTCGCTCGCGATCTAGACCACATGACCGTAATCGAAATCGACCGCGATCTGGCCGAGCGTCTGCGTCATCACCCTCAGCTGAAAGACAAGCTGACCGTGCGTGAACAAGATGCTATGAGCGCCGATTTCTCGGCGATCTCCGCAGAGTTAGGACAAAAGCTGCGCGTGTTCGGTAACCTGCCGTACAACATCTCCACCCCGCTGATGTTCCACCTGTTCGACTACACTGACAGCATCAGTGACATGCACTTCATGCTGCAAAAAGAAGTGGTCAACCGTCTGGCCGCTGGCCCAGGCAGCAAAGCCTATGGCCGTCTGAGCGTAATGGCGCAATACTATTGTCAGGTGATCCCAGTACTGGAAGTGCCACCACACGCCTTTAAGCCTGCGCCAAAGGTTGACTCCGCCGTAGTACGTTTGGTGCCGCACGCGCAAAAGCCATTCCCAGTGAAAAACCTGCGCTGGCTGAGCCGTGTCACCACTGATGCGTTTAACCAGCGTCGTAAAACGCTGCGCAATGGCTTAAGTCACCTGTTTAGCGTTGAACAACTCGAAGCGCTGGGAATCGACCCGACTCTGCGCGCCGAGAACATCACGGTGGAGCAGTTCTGCCGGTTAGCCAACTGGCTGTCCGACAATCCGCCACAACCGGAGCAAAACCGCAACGCCGAGTAACCCTTGGCCTTGCACAAGGAGTCAGGTATGCAGGAGCCCACCGAACAGGCCCGTGTCGCAGTCAGTGTTGAAGTTCAACCTGCGTATGTGGAAGCCCAGTCCGCGCCCGAGTTGGCGCGTTTTGTGTTCACCTACACCGTCACCCTGCATAACCAAAGTGCGCTGACGCTGCAATTGCGCCGTCGTTATTGGTTGCTGACCGATGCTAACGGTCAGCAAACCGACATCGAAGGCGAAGGTGTGGTCGGCGAACAACCAGTACTGGCTCCGGGCTCTTGCTACCGCTACACCAGCGGCACTGTCTTGCCCACTCCGGTCGGCACCTTACAAGGCCACTACCTGATGAGTACCCCTGACGGGCAGACCTATCAGGTGCCGATTCCGGTGTTTCGACTGGCCATCCCTCATCTCATACAGTAAAGCGTTATGGCGACTTATGTTGTTGGCGACCTGCAAGGTTGCTTTGATGAACTGCAAGCCCTGCTTGAGCAGGTGCATTTTGATCCAGCCTGCGATCAACTGTGGCTGACCGGCGATCTGGTGGCGCGCGGCCCGCGTTCATTGGACTGTCTGCGTCTGGTGCGTGATTTAGGGCCTGCCGCGCGTACCGTGCTTGGTAACCATGATTTGCACTTACTGGCCATTGATGCGGGGATCGCCAGCGCCAAGGCGCGCGATTACTTGCAACCGGTACTCGATGCCCCCGATCGCAGCGAATTGATGCACTGGCTACGGCATCAGCCACTGCTGCTTACCCACCCCGAGTTTAGTTTTGTGATGGCTCATGCCGGGATTTCGCCACAGTGGGATCTGGCGACCGCGCAGCAGTGCGCCGCCGAAGTCGAGCATGCGCTGCAGCAAGACGACTACCCGACACTGCTACGCGCCATGTATGGCGATCAGCCCGATCGCTGGTCGGAATCCCTTCGCGGGATGGAGCGCCTGCGCTACAGCATCAACGCCCTGACCCGGATGCGCTATTGTCACCCTGATGGCCGGCTCGATATGCACTGTAAGTTGGCCCCAATGGAAGCGCCGGGCGAGTTACAACCTTGGTATCGCCTGCCGAATTCTTTGTTGGCTCGCCACCGCGTGGTGTTTGGCCATTGGGCGGCCTTGATTGGTGTCACCGAGCAACCGGCAGTGTATGCGCTGGATACCGGCTGTGTGTGGGGAAATTACCTGACCTTACTGCGCTGGGATGACCAACGTTACTTTACCCAGCCGGCGCTACGCGCCTACGGCAGTGGTCTGTAAACGGGTTTCTTAAGTTTATCGACTCACCCGCTACCACTTTGGGTGAGTCGAACTCACGCGTGAGCACTAAGCCTAAAACGTACGCTAAACGCTATGGCGAAGTTCTATGACCAAGAGCTATAACTAAGCACTTAGCCAACCAAGCGCTATGTCGGCTGACGCTCCCAGATAGTAAACGCGCAGCGATACGCATTAGCGCTATCGGCAGGGCGCTCCTCGCGAAACGTTTCGTGCCACTCTCCCGTCGCTTGCCAGTCAGGGAAGCGGGTATCGCCGTTCACCTTGGCATCTATCAGGGTGAGATACAGATGAGTAGCCAGTGGCAGAGCCAGCTGGTACACATGACCGCCGCCGATAATCATCACTTCCTCAACGCCGGCCACCAACGCCAGAGCCTGCTCCAGTGAGCTACACCACTCAACCCGTGGGTCATCCCCGCACTGGCGCGACAGCACGATATTGCGCCGTCCCGGCAGTGGTCGGCCAATCGAGGCAAAGGTATGACGGCCCATGATCACCGGTTTACCCAAGGTCTGCGCCTTAAACCAAGCAAAGTCAGCCGGCAGATGCCACGGCATCTGGTTATCCTGTCCGATGATCCGATCGTCGGCCATCGCCGCAATTAAACTGATTTTCATGGCTGTCTCCTGCCTCTGCGCCGCTATCAGCAACTGTTATCTGCACAGCTAGCGGTAATGCTGCTTAAAACCGGCACTATACCACTGGACGACGGCGGTAGAATAACAATCCCGGAACCGCCAAGCCGAGGGCCAACGCACCGACAATAAAGAATGTCTGCAGGAAGTGGGTCACCATTTGCGACATCAGCTCATGGGTATAGCCGCGGTGATTGATCTCCACCAGCGCCAGCATCGCCTTGTAGGCTTTGACTCCCGGCACCATCGGGATCACGGCCGCCACCGTAAACACTTTTGGGTGCGCCATATAGCGATGTGACCAATGCACCCCGATCATGCCAATCGTAGTCGACGCCAGCAGCGTGCTCCATTCGATAGGCCAGCCATAATGCAGCAGCAAAAAGCGCAGCCCATGCCCCAACGCGCCGAGCATCGCGCAGTAACGCAGCGCCCGTACTGGCACGTTAAACAGCAACGCAAATCCCACCGCCGGAATGGCGGCAAAAAACATATCCTGCAGTAACGCCGGTAATAAGGTCATGACCACCCCCGCACATCCCATAGCGCCATCGCCAGCACAATTCCCGCGCAGGTAGCAAAGGTCAGCAACGTCGCCATGGTCCAACGCGCCAGCCCCATGTTGACGTGCCCTTTCACCATATCGGACAGCGCATTAATCAGCGGAAAACCGGGCACCAGCAACAGCACACTGGACGCCATCGGCAATGACGGCAAATTGCCAATTTGATACGAGATCCCGAGTGAAGCAATTGAGCTGGCCACAAAGGCGGTGACACAAAAATTGACCAGCGGATTAAAGTGGCGATGCGCCAGCTCTTGGCGCACCAACATGGCAATGGCACTGGCCACAAACGTCAGGGCAAACACCGCCGCATCACCACCGGATAAATGCGAGAAGCTAGCGCACGATAACCCCACCATCAGCACCACTAAGCCACGTGGATAACGGAGCGGTTTGATCTTATCCAATCGTTTGCGTACATCGCCAATTGACAGCAAACCGCGTTCAGCCATGATCATGGTGTGCTGCACCGCAGTAACCACCTGCATGTTGATCCCGCGATCCACGTTGCGCCGCGTGGTGGTGATACAGCGTTGTCGGCTCAAGGTCGACAGCACAATAGCATTAGCCGAAATCGAAATTTCCACACTGTCAGCCCCGAGCGCCAATCCTAAGCGCTCCGACACTTGCTCGACCAGCGTACTCTCCGCGCCGTGCTGCAACAGCATCAGGGCGCTTTGAATGCATAAACGGGTCACTTCCCGCTGCGCCGGCTCGTTCAGATCTCCTTGTTGCATCTGCTTTCTCGCTTCACCACACATAATGTGACATTAAAACCGTTTTCATGACAAAAAAGGCTGATTTTACGCAAGAAAAAAGCCGCTTTCTGCGAACAGAAGCGGCTTCTTTACTATGCCGATACGATGGCGATGCATAAGTAAGGCAATACTTACCTCAAACGATTACGGCTTGTAGATGATCTCTACGTCGTACTCGTCTTCATCCCAGTCATCATCGTCGAGATCGTCATCATCATCTGAACCTTCCCAGACTTCGTCCAGTTGCTCACGGTGATAATCATCCCACTTGAACTTCACATCTTCGGTGCCCGCTGGCGCTTGCTGCTCGCTTTCCTTTGGCAGGCTTTCGATCAGCTGCATGATGTCCCAGCACAGTGGCGTCACGTTCTTACCGATGGCCGCAGAGATGGTGTAGTAATCGCCTTCCCACTCCAGATCGGCAACGATCTTCGCGATCCGCTCGTTGGCTTCTTCTTCGCTCATCAGATCGACTTTGTTAAACACCAGCCAACGCGGTTTCGCAGCCAGCATTTCACTGTACTGCTCCAGCTCCGACACGATGATCCGCGCGTTCTCTGCCGGATCAGAGCCATCGACTGGATTAATATCGATGATGTGCAGCAGCACACGACAACGCTCCAAGTGCTTGAGGAAACGGATCCCCAAACCGGCACCGTCTGCCGCACCTTCAATCAGGCCTGGAATATCGGCCACCACGAAGCTGCGCTCGCTGTCCATCCGCACCACACCGAGGCTTGGCACCAAGGTGGTAAACGGATAGTCCGCTACTTTTGGACGCGCTGCGGATACCGCACGGATAAAGGTCGATTTACCGGCGTTCGGCATCCCCAACATCCCCACGTCAGCCAGCAGCATCAGCTCTAAACGCAGTTCACGTTTTTCACCCGGTGTACCCGGCGTTTTTTGATACGGGGTACGGTTCACCGAGGATTTAAAACGGGTGTTACCCAAGCCATGGAAACCGCCCTTGGCCACCAGCATCTTTTGGCCGTGCTGGGTCAAGTCACCTAAGGTTTCTCCGGTCTCTTCATCCACCGCGCGCGTACCCACTGGTACCTTCAGGGTGATATCCTGACCACGCTTACCGGTACAGTTACTGCCACGGCCATTCTCGCCGCGCTCAGCACGGAAACTGCGCTCAAAACGGTAATCAATCAGGGTATTGAGGTTCTCGTCCGCCAGCAGATATACGTCACCGCCGTCACCGCCGTCACCGCCGTCCGGGCCACCTTTTGGAATATATTTTTCACGGCGGAAACTGGCACAGCCATTACCGCCGTCACCAGCTTCGACGCGGATCACCGCTTCATCGACAAACTTCATGAACGTCTCCGAGCAAAATGCCCACCGGCTCAGTCACTTTCCGTGGCCACGGGCTTCACAGCGCGCGGTGGCAACAAACGATGGCCGATGGCAGAAAACATGGCGCCGGCAACCACCACCAACGCACCAATATAGCCAAGCAGGTTAAGCGGCGCCGCAGTGAACAGGGCCGGATAACTCACGCTTAACAGATCTAAAAACAGTATGGTAAACAGTGGCGCCAACGTCACGATAGCACTCACTTTTGCCGCTTCCCAGCGCGCCATGGCCTCGGCAAACGCGCCATAGCCCACCAGCGTATTCAGGCAGCAAAACAGCAGCATGCCCCATTGGCGCATATCCATCGCCGCCGCTTGTTGCGGCTGCGCCATCGGCGTAAATAACAAGGCCGATAAGGTGTAGAGCACCAGCAAAATCTGCGGGGAAGATAACCGACGCAGTAACAGCTTTTGCGCTACGCCATAGGCTACCCAGACCACCGCCGCAGCCACCGCCAGCAACACCCCAAGGGTATAGCTGCTTAAGCTGGTAAACAGCTCATACAGGCGCTCATTGAAAAACAGCAGCATGCCGCCCAGTAACAGTAACAGTCCAATGCCCTGATGGCGTTGCAGTGGCTCTTTTAAAATCCACACACTGGCCAGCAACAGCAACACCGGTGCCAGCTGGATCACCACCTGCACCACGGCCGGACTTAAATATTGTAGGGCAGAATTAAATAACAGGAAGTTACCCGCTAAACCCAGCGTAGCAACAAGAAGCAGGGCGCGATAATTACGCCAGAGTAGCACCGGAGAAGGCAATCCCCGCCGCCATGCCAGCCACAGACCCAGCCCCAGCGTTGCGCTGACAAACCGGAACCAGACAATGGTGTAAGGATCCAACACCTCTAGCGCCTGTTTCATCGCTATCGGCAATGCACCCCAGAATACTGCCGTCAGCAAAGCTAATAAACATCCTATTGTGGCCTGCTGTCGCAACATCCAACCTCCCGATGGCTGATATAAAAAAGCCCCGCAACTGCGCGGGGCTCTTCCTGTGAACCGGTAAAGGTCAGTAATTACTCAGCAACGATGCTTACGTATTTACGGTTGTTAGGACCTTTAACTTCGAATTTCACTTTACCGTCTGCAGTTGCAAACAGGGTGTGGTCTTTACCACAGCCAACGTTTACACCAGCGTGGAACTTGGTACCGCGCTGACGAACGATGATGTTACCTGCCAGAACAGATTCACCACCGAAACGCTTAACACCCAGACGTTTGCTTTCGGAATCGCGGCCGTTACGAGTGGAACCGCCAGCTTTTTTGTGTGCCATTTATCCGTTCTCCTAAACTTACGCGCTGATAGCAGTGATTTTGATTTCAGTGAACCACTGACGGTGGCCCTGCTGCTTACGGCTGTGCTTACGACGACGGAACTTAACGATCTTAACTTTATCGCCACGACCGTGAGTTACCACTTCAGCCTTAACCACACCGCCTGCAACGAAAGGTGCACCGATCTTGATATCTTCGCCGTTAGCGATCATCAGCACATCTTTGAACTCAACTGCTTCGCCAGTTGCTACGTCCAGCTTCTCCAGGCGAACGGTTTGGCCTTCGCTCACTCGGTGCTGCTTACCACCACTTTGGAAAACCGCGTACATATAAAACTCCGCTCTTTTCGGCACCGCAGGCTCCATTAAAATCAGCCAATCAGGGTGCGCAATAAAACTATTCAATAGGGCGCGAATTCTACGCAAAAAGCCGCTCGATGACAAGAGCTCTTCTGGCAATATCGGAGAAAAATTCTCCAACTTGCCCTTACGCGTTTCCGTCCCACGTTTTTGAGGTACAATCCATACCGACAGGGTTTTATTATGGACTGCGCTTCCCCCATGATACCAAAATTAGAAGACTGACGGACTATGACGCTTGAAGAGATTCGCGCCCTGAGCGATGCCGACATGGCAGAAGTGAATGCGGCGATTTTGCAACAACTCAATTCCGATGTGGCGCTGATCAATCAACTGGGCTACTACATCATCAGTGGCGGGGGAAAACGGATCCGGCCAATGATTGCGGTGCTAGCCGCACGGGCGCTCGATTATCAAGGTCATGGTCATATTACCGTGGCTGCGCTGATTGAATTTATCCACACCGCTACCTTGCTGCACGATGACGTGGTGGATGAGTCTGATCTGCGCCGTGGCAAAGCCACCGCCAATGCGGCGTTCGGTAATGCCGCCAGCGTATTGGTGGGGGATTTTATCTACACCCGCGCATTCCAGATGATGACCAGCCTCGATTCGATGCGCATTTTGCAGCTGATGGCTTCGGCCACCAACGTGATTGCCGAAGGGGAAGTGCAGCAGCTGATGAACTGCAATGACCCGGACATCAGCGAAGATAATTACATGCAGGTGATTTACAGCAAAACCGCCCGCCTGTTTGAAGCCGCCGCGCAGTCTTCGGCTATTTTAGCGGGTGCCAGCGAGCAGCAAGAGTTGGCGATGCAAGATTATGGTCGTTACCTCGGCACGGCTTTCCAGCTGATTGACGATCTGCTCGATTACAGCGCTGGAAACGAGCTAGGAAAGAATTTGGGCGACGATCTCAACGAAGGCAAGCCTACCCTGCCGCTGCTGCATGCGATGCACAATGGCACGCCTGAGCAAGCCGCGATGATCCGCAAAGCGATCGAAGAAGGGAACGGACGCGATCTGTTGGATCCGGTCTTAGCCGCCATGCAAGCCTGTGGATCGTTGGCCTACACCCAGCAGCGCGCCGAAGAAGAAGCCGACAAAGCGATCCAAGCCCTGTCTTGCATCCCGGACTCACCTTATCGCGAAGCATTAATTGGCTTGGCGCATCTGGCGGTGCACCGTAACCATTAATGGGATCTACGGATAACGGTAGCCCTGGTGGCATTCGCACACTGAGTGATGCCGCCATCAATACCGTCCCATAAATGCTGTCCTTGACTCGGCCAGCGCGCCGAGAAGCCAATAAAAAATTCCCACAAAAAAAGCCACGCTCTGCGTGGCTTTTTTATCGGTGGTCAAAATTTGCTACTTGCGCCAAACGAAGGCGTCAAACGCAAGCCGCAAGCCAAAGCGCGCTGCGCTTACTGGCCGTTAACGAATTTCTCACCCAGCACAATCTCTTCACGCAGGGTTGGCAGCATGCTTTCCAGCGCCTGCTGTTCAAACGCGCTCAGTTTGCCCACTGGCAGGTACTCTTCAATACCGTTGACGCCCAGCAGTACCGGTTGAGCGAAGAAACGGGCATATTGGCCATCACCTTCAACATAGGTGCATTCCACCACGTTCTTCTCGCCCTGCATTGCACGCAGCAAAGACAGGCCAAAACGCGCCGCCGCTTGCCCCATCGACAAAGTCGCGGAGCCGCCACCGGCTTTAGCTTCCACCACTTCGGTACCGGCGTTTTGGATCCGCTTAGTCAGCGCCGCGATCTCAGCGTCAGTAAAAGTGATCCCATCAAGTTGTGACAGCAGAGGCAGGATGCTCAGACCGGAGTGACCGCCAACCACGGAAACATTCAGTTCTTCTGGCTGCTTGCCTTTCAGCTCAGCTACAAAGGTATTGGAGCGGATCACATCCAGCGTTGAAATACCAAACAGCTTGCGTTTGTCGTACACGCCGGCTTTTTTCAGCACTTCTGCCGCAATGGCAACCGTGGTGTTCACCGGATTGGTGATGATCCCAATGCAGGCTTTCGGGCAAACGTGGGCAATTTTCTCCACCAAATTGCGCACGATCCCCGCATTCACATTAAACAGATCGGAGCGATCCATGCCTGGCTTACGCGCCACACCGGCAGAGATCAGCACGATATCTGCCCCTTCCAGCGCAGCAGAAGGATCTTCGCCGCTAAAGCCTTTGATCTTCACGGCAGTCGGAATATGACTCAAATCCACCGCCACACCCGGAGTCACTGGGGCGATGTCATATAAGGAGAGATCTGAACCAGCGGGAAGCTGGACTTTTAACAGTAAAGCCAGTGCCTGGCCGATGCCACCTGCAGCACCTAAAACCGCAACTTTCATCCTTTAATGCTCCTTTATAAAATCCTATTGTGTTGGGTATCAGACAAACAGACACTAATCCAACAACTCCAGAAACACAAATTAGTAACACACAGATTGAGAGTTCGCGCACCCTGCGGGCCATTGCCCATTAATGGTGCAGATATTTTTTCTGAAGGGCCTGCAAAGTCCCGTCGGCGCGCAGCGCATCGAGGGCATTATCCAGCGCTAACTTTAGACGATAGTTCTGTTTAGACAGCGCAATGCCAAGCCCTTGACCAAAATACTCCGGCGAGGTGTAAGGCTCGCCCAGCACTTGCCAACGCCCTTTCGGATGCTGACTAAGCCAGTTCAAGGCGACCGCCTGATCGGTAAACACCGCATCAATGTTGCCTGCTTGTAAGTCACCGAACGCCTCTTCATAGCTAGCATACGGCAGTGGCGTCACGTCAGCACCTAAACGGCCATCCACCACAAAGTTCATCAAGGTGGTGCCGGTCTGCACGCCGACTAAATTCTCTTTACTGATGGTGTCACCGGTAATGACATCTCGGTTAACCAGCAGCACTGCGGAGTTGGCCAGATAGGGCTGGGTAAAGCTCATCAGTTGCAGACGGCTATCATTAATATCTAGCGCCGCAATCGCAGCATCATAGGCACCGAGGCGCAAACCGGATAGAATAGTGTTGAATGGCTGCTCCACAAATTCACAGCGTCGCATCAAGCGATCGCACAACGCCTGTGCTAGGGCGATATCAAACCCGTCTAGCTGCCCCTGATTATTGTGGTATTCAAACGGGGGATAAGTCGGTTCGGTGGCAAAGCGCAAAGGCGCAGAAACCGTGACACTTTCCGCCTGCACCATAAAACAGGTGAGAAAACCGGCTATGAAACTAATTGAAACAAGAAAACGGCGCATTTTTCATCCTCAACCGGCTATCCGTGTTGTTTGTGTATTGAAAAAAAGTGAATTTTTATGCAATATGAGCGCTGTTTTTTTGCATTTGGGAGCCCATAATGCGTAGCTCAGACAAACAAGAGCAACTTATCCGCGCGTTCAAAGCCCTGCTGAAAGAAGAGAAATTCAGCTCACAAGGTGAGATAGTCCAAGCATTATCAGACTTAGGTTTTCGTAATATCAACCAGTCTAAAGTCTCACGGATGCTCACCAAATTCGGCGCCGTACGGACACGCAATGCCAAAATGGAGATGGTTTACTGTCTGCCGGTAGAACTTGGCGTCCCAACCACCTCCAGTCCGCTGAAAAATCTGGTGCTGGACATCGACTACAACAGCGCACTGATTGTGATCCACACCAGCCCAGGTGCTGCGCAGCTGATTGCGCGCATGCTGGACTCGCTCGGCAAAGCCGAGGGTATTTTAGGCACGATTGCCGGTGATGACACGATCTTTATCACACCAACTCGGGATACCCCGATTGAAGATCTGTTTGCTGCGGTGCTGGATCTGTTCGAACAGCACGCCGCCTGATCCCCGCGCGACGGGCCAATAGCTTGATCAAAGCCGCATTGCGGCTTTTTTTTCGTGCTGCATCCGCCGAGCGGTGCGCTTTTTTTGTATAGTAAACAAAAAACTGCGCACAAGGATTTCGCGATGTTCCAGCGTATTTTAGTCCCGATCGATCTGAATGAATGTGATGTGATTGACCGTACCATGCAGATGGCGGTCGAACAGGTTCGCCTGTCCGGTGGAGAGCTGCATCTGGTGCATGTCTTGCCGGTGATCCATGTCGCGATTGTCTCGAACTTTTTCCCGCCGGATGCCACCGCGCGCATGCGTGAAAGCAGTGAGCAACGCTTACAACAGCTGCAAGCGCAGTATGTGCCAAGCGATATCCGCTGCCATCGCCATGTGGCCGAAGGCAAAACCTACGAAGCGATTATTGATGTGGCCGTAGCGCAAGGTTGCGATCTGATCATGATGCCAAGCCAAGAGCGCTCGCAGTTAGACCGCGTGATGCTCGGCTCGGTGGCCGAAAAAGTGGTGGCCTACTCACCGGTGCACGTGCTGGTGATTAAGCCAGACAGCGATAGCGAGTAAACTCGCTACCTAAGACAAAGAAACCCACAAAAAGGCCGCCCGACGATGGTTATCATCGGGCGGCCTGATTTTAGCGCTTATCGCGTCATACCGAGCATGAGAGCGTTAAAGTGGCTCTTAATTACGCCAGTAGGCTGGCGACATCAGTACCAAGAACGGGAAGATTTCCAGTCGGCCAAACAACATGGCCAGCATCATCACGTACTTAGACGGCTCTTTCAGGCCACTGAAGTTCGAGCCCGAAGCGCCATAACCAATCCCCATGTTGTTGATACACCCGGCAGTAGAGCCAATCGCGGTATCCAGCGTCTCGCCAAAGGTGGTCAGCAAGAAGATAAAAATCATCGTCATCATCACGTACAAGAAGAAAAAGCCCAACACCGCCAGACCTTGTCGGTCATGGATCGGCTTACCGGACATCTTCAGTGATACCACCGAACGCGGATGAATCAGCAGCTTAACCTCTTTCACGCTCTGCGCGATCAGCACCAAAATCCGCAGCGCCTTAATACCCCCACAAGTTGACCCGACACAGCCACCAAAGAAGCTGGCGCCAATCAGCAAGAAGGTGACATCCACCGGCCAATCTGGGTATCCGGCAGTACCGAGGCCGTTATCGGTCATCACCGACATGGACTGGAAAAAGCCGTGATAAAACGCTGGCCATAATTCAAAGGTGCCCGAGCGATACAAGCCCCATACGGTATATGCAATCACGCAGGCACAGACCAGAATAAATAAACGAAACTCGGCATTGCGGCTGATGACTTTTAAATTACGGCGTTGGAAGGCAATAAAGTAGAGGGCAAAGTTGATACCGGCCAGAATAGAGAACACCCCAGCCACCAGCTCGACGCCGGCACTGTTAAAATAGGCCACGCTTTCCGTGTAGGTGGAAAATCCGCCCAGCGAAATGGTGGCAAACGCATGGCAAATGGCGTCAAACCACCCCATTCCCACCGCTTTAAAGCTGGCAATGCAGGCGAGCGTCAGTGCGCAGTACACCACCCACAAGCTTTTGGCGGTATCCACGATGCGCGGCGTCATCTTCTCATCTTTCATCGGCCCCGGCATTTCGGTTTGCGCCAACATGCCGCCGACCCCGATAAATGGCAGTACGGCGATGGCCAATACGATGATCCCCAAACCGCCGAAGAAATTGAGCTGCGCCCGATAATAGAGCAAGCTTTTCGGCGCATTGGTGACGTCACTGAGAATGGTCGCACCGGTGGTGGTGATCCCTGAAATACTCTCAAACAGCGCATCGGTAATGCTGATGTTGATACTTTTTAGCATCACCATCGGCAACATACTGAATAGCGAGAACACCACCCAGAAGATCAATACCACCAGGTATCCATCTTTGGTGCCGAGCTGCGATTTATTATTTTTGGTCAGGTAATAGGTGACCAAACTGAGCAATAAAGAGATCACGAAGGATTTAAAATAGGCGGCAGATTCGCCATCGCCTTCGTAAATAGCGACAAAGATGGGAATAATAAAAGTGACAGAATAAAGGGCTAACAGATAACTGTTAATCTTTAGAATTGCCTTGAATTTACCGGAGGTAATCATACCAGCGCCCTGAACTGAATGGGGTAAACACAGGCAATACGCTGACTTCCCGAACCATACAACATGGCGCAGTGATCCTTAACTGTGTTGACGTTTTATCTTATGAATGATCCTACCGCACAAAGTGCTAATCGCCAATAATGCCTGTCAGCGGCGCATCAACTGACAGGCATTACAGACTGTTTTATCGTAAGCGGTTCTGTCAGCCAACCCCAAACTCGAATCAGCCGACCGACGCTGCTGAGCAGCAAATTAATGCGCTAACTGCGCCAATGCGTGCAGCAGCTTGTCATGGATCCCGCCAAAGCTGCCATTACTCATCACCAGAATATGATCGCCTGGGCGCACCACGCGCATGATCTGCGTGACCAATGCATCCACATCCCCAGCCCAGTGAGCTGGCTGTACACAGGCTTCTGCCACTTCAGTCACCAGCCACGGGATATTGGTCGGCTGCAACAAGAACACTTCATCGGCGCGCACCAGTGATGGGGCTAAATCTTGCTTTTGCACCCCGAGCTTCATGGTGTTTGAGCGCGGCTCCAGCACCGCCAGAATGCGCGGCGTGCCGCCCACTTTGGCGCGCAGCGCCGACAAGGTGGCCTCAATGGCAGTCGGGTGATGCGCAAAGTCGTCATACACGGTCACACCATTGACCTCACCACGTACTTCGAGGCGACGTCGGGCGTTGATGAATTGGCTCAGCGCGGCACAGGCATGTGACGGCTCAACGCCAACATGGCGCGCAGCAGCCAAGGCCATCAGGCCGTTATGCATGTTGTGCTCGCCGACCAAGCCCCAATGCACTTCGCCGACATAGTTGCCATCCAGATGCACGCTGTATTGCGATGCATCGTGGCACAGTTTCTCAGCATGCCAATGGCCGTCATCGCCGACGGTTTCTTGCTCGCTCCAGCAGCCCATCTGCAGCACCGCTTTCAGATTATGATCGTGCTGCGGGGTGATGATCTTGCCGTTACCCGGCACGATGCGTACCAGATGGTGGAATTGTTTTTGGATCGCTTTGAGATCGTCAAAGATGTCCGCGTGATCAAATTCCAAGTTATTTAAGATCAAGGTGCGCGGGCTGTAGTGGACAAACTTGGAGCGCTTGTCGAAAAAGGCGCTGTCATACTCATCGGCTTCAATAACGAAGAATGGGCTGTTACCCAAACGCGCCGACACACCAAAGTTGCCCGGGACGCCGCCAATCAAAAAGCCAGGTTCGTAACCGCACGACTCCAAAATCCACGCCAGCATACCGGCGGTGGTGGTCTTGCCGTGGGTACCGGCCACCGCCAATACCCAACGCTCACCCAGCAGGTGATCGTGCAGCCACTGTGGACCGGAGGTGTACGGCAGGTTGTTATTCAGCACGTACTCCACACACGGATTGCCACGCGACATGGCATTGCCGATCACCACGCAATCTGGGCGTGGCTCGAGCTGCGCCGGATCGTAACCTTCGATAATCTCAATGCCCTGCTCTTGCAGCAACGTGCTCATCGGTGGATAAACATTGGCATCTGAACCGGTCACCCGGTGTCCCTGTGCCCGTGCCAGCAGCGCCAGCCCGCCCATAAACGTCCCGCAGATACCTAATATATGAATATGCATAACCCATCGGTCCTACAAAAATGCGAATACCGGCATTCTACTCTGACCGGCTGACGAGAGGAAATCCTCAACAAAACAGGACAATTGTCCCGATTGCCGCTAAAATTGTGAACAAGTACGCAAACGTTTGGTTTGCGACTGGTCCCAACCCTACATAACTAAAATATCAGGAAGATAACAATGAAAACACTTGGCGAATTTATCGTCGAGAAACAGCAGGACTTCCCACACGCGACTGGGGAGCTCACCTCGCTGCTGGCGGCCATCAAACTGGCGGCCAAAATCATCCACCGCGACATCAATAAAGCCGGCTTGGTCGATATTCTCGGTGCCAACGGCCTGAGCAACATTCAGGGCGAAAGCCAGATGAAGCTCGATCTGTACGCCAACGAAAAGCTCAAAGCGGCATTGCAAGCCCGTGGTGAAGTGGCCGGGATCGCCTCCGAAGAAGAGGATGACATCGTGGTATTCGACGGCGATCGCGGTCGTAACGCCAAGTATGTGGTGCTGATGGATCCGCTCGACGGCTCCTCCAACATCGATGTCAACGTGTCGGTCGGTACCATTTTCTCGATTTACCGCCGCATCACGCCGATTGGCACTCCGGTGACCCGCGAAGACTTCCTGCAGCCAGGTAATTGCCAAGTCGCGGCCGGCTATGTGGTTTACGGCTCATCCACCATGTTGGTGTACACCACCGGCTGTGGCGTGCATGGCTTTACCTACGATCCGAGCCTCGGGGTCTTTTGCCTATCCCACGAAAGTATCCGTATCCCGCACACCGGCACCATTTACTCGATCAACGAAGGTAACTACATCAAGTTCCCACTCGGGGTGAAAAAGTACATTAAGTACTGCCAAGACCACGATGCGCCGACTAAGCGCCCGTATACCTCGCGCTATATCGGTTCACTGGTTGCGGATTTCCACCGCAATATGCTCAAAGGCGGGATCTACATCTACCCAAGCACCGCTAACAGCCCGAAAGGGAAATTACGCCTGCTGTATGAGTGCAACCCAATGGCCTTTTTGGCGGAGCAAGCCGGTGGCCGCGCCAGTGATGGCGAGCGGCGGATTTTGGATATCGTGCCCTCTGAGCTGCACCAGCGCTGCCCGTTCTTCGTCGGCTCACACGCCATGATGGACGATGCCGAGCGCTTTATGCGCGATTT
The DNA here is from genome assembly GCF_000800945.1 of Plesiomonas sp. ZOR0011. NCBI lineage: Bacteria > Pseudomonadati > Pseudomonadota > Gammaproteobacteria > Enterobacterales > Enterobacteriaceae > Plesiomonas > Plesiomonas sp. ZOR0011. The sequence goes on along the minus strand of NZ_JRKB01000012.1, from coordinate 58,448 downwards.
CCCCGATGCGCCGGCGCCACTCTAAATAAAATGCATAACCTGTTAGGACCGGTCACCGCCTAACTCGTGTCCCCGATGCATTCCCCCGCAACAGGCTGCGCACGCAGCCTGTTTTGCCTCTGTCTATTTTAACCGGCCTCGCTATAATATTTTCGCTAACGATAACATTTTACAGCAAGGAATTTGACATGAGCTTAAGCAACGTGCCTGCCGGTAAGAGCCTGCCGGATGACATCTATGTAATCATCGAAATCCCGGCCAATGCCGATCCGATCAAATACGAAGTGGATAAAGAGTCCGGCGCGCTGTTTGTCGACCGTTTTATGTCCACCCCGATGTTCTACCCATGCAACTACGGTTATGTGAACCATACCCTGTCGCTGGATGGCGATCCAGTGGATGTGCTGGTGCCAACCCCGTATCCATTGCAGCCAGGCTCCGTGATCCGCTGCCGCCCCGTTGGCGTGCTGAAGATGACTGACGAGTCAGGTGCCGATGCCAAAGTCGTGGCGGTGCCACACAGCAAGCTAACCAAGCAGTACGATCACATTCAGGATGTGAACGATCTGCCTGAATTACTGCGTGCGCAGATCACTCACTTCTTCGAGCGCTACAAAGAGCTGGAAGCCGGTAAATGGGTGAAAGTGGAAGGCTGGGAAGGCGTGGACGCAGCCAAAGCAGAAATCCAAGAATCTTTCGCGCGCGCGCAAAAATAAGTCTTTCGCACGTGAGCTAAAAACAAAAACACCGCCAGTAGGCGGTGTTTTTTTATATTGGTGTGGCCATCCGCTCGATGCGCAAGCGGATGGCGGCGACGGTGAATGTTAGAACTCAAACTGGTAGATCAAATCCACCGCCTGATTCAATCCCGACACGGCTTGCAGATACAGACTTGGCATCAGGCGATAACGCAAGGTCAGCTCTGCCAGTGAGTCAAAGATCCCAACCCCGTACTTAATCTGCAGACCCGGCATGATATAGCCACTGATCACCACTTGGGAGTTATCACCCACCCCTTGGGTATCCAGTGCCAGATCGCTGATCCCAAACGCCTGACCAATTTGCCCAACTAGCTGACTGCTCTGTGACAAGCCAATCCCAATCAAGGCAGAGGTCATCGCGCCGTTATCATTGGAGTTACCGTCATCCAATGGCTCGCCGCGCAGAATGTAAGACAGCGCTTCGGCCTGTGACATCGACGGCTCCGAGAAGATAGTCATCAGCGGGTTATCCGCCATGCCGGTAACGCGGATCCCGGCCACCACATCGTTTTGGATCGCCTCTGGGTTACGGATCGCTTCGATGTTCAGCATCGGCTGCGTTGGCGGGCCAACAAACAGCAACTGCCCTTTACGGATCACCAAATCCTGCCCGAAGGAGCGGAAGCGGCCATCGGCCAGATACACCTGCCCACGCACTGATGGTCCTTGGGCATTTTGCAGCACGTGCAAGCTGCCTTTGAGTTGCGCCTTGAGGCCAAAGGCATTCAGACGCACATCATCGCCCAGCCGTACCATCAAGTCGGTATTCACCGCCATCGCGGGATTGCTTTCGTTGATTGGCTGCAGCTGGTTATTCAGCAACACCAAATCTGACGAACTATCCACCGCACTTTCCGGCAGGCTATCGACTTCGATACGCGCCCACGGGATGCGCACCGAGCCAGTCAGCTCCATCGCTTTTGGCGTCGCTCGGAAGGTGAGATCGGGATTAACGTCCAGCCGCACCATCGGTGGCAATGCGATCCGCAGGCGATTGGCGTTCGCGTTCAGCATCGCGCTCCACTGCTCTGGACGCTGCCAATCTGCCTCACCGGTGAGGTTCAACACCCCTTCCGGCGTTTGCAGCGCACCGTTCAAGTTCGAGCGCGCACCAGCAAAGCGAATGGTCAGGTTACCGCCGGTAATATCCACCGGCAGCCACGCACCAGTCAGCTGTGGATTTTGCAGCGCCAACTGACCTTGCAGCAACGGTCTATCCAGCACCCCGCCCAATTGCAGCTGGGCACCGATCATCCCTTCCGCTTTTTCGGTTTTCTCTAGCATCGGCGACAACAACGCCAGCGACAGCTGATTAATGTTCACATTACCGCTCAGGCGACGACGTCCCGCCAAGTCACTGATGTTGATTTGGCTATTGAAGCTGCCGTTGTCTTTAAGTTGTATGTCATTGCTCAGTTGCAAACGGCCATTTTCCAGGCGCAGATTAAGCCCCAACTGACTGATATCAATCGGTAAACGGCGGCCCATCAACCACTGGATCACCCGCAGATTGCTGCTACTCAAGTTCGCTCGCACCGTTGGTAAGCCACCATTGGCCTGCCAACGGAACTCCGCTTGGCCCTGCACCACACCTTTAACGCGGGTCTCATCGCCGAGTAGCTCTTTGAACATCGCCAGATCCAAACGGCGCAACTGCACGCGCCCTTGGCCGCTCGCACCCGCGGTCATGGTCTGCGGGATGCACACTTCGGCATTCGGGTTAGTCAGACACAACGGACTGATGCTCACTTGCTGACGGCTATGGGTGTACGCCAGCGCCACCGGCGCTTGCAGTGTCCATGGCCCCAACGGGGTCTGCGCCTGAGTCTGACTCAAGGTACCGCGCCAGTTCATGCTATTGCGATCGAAGCTGCCGGTTAACCGCAAGCCGGCCGACACCGGTTCGCCTTGCAGGGTAAAGCGCAGCTGATGTTGCCGCTCGCTACCGCTGGCATCCAGCTGAGCGCGGCTAACGGTCATGTCGCCTTGCACCAGATTCTGCAAGTTGATGGCCACGGTGCCCTGAATTTGCGACTGGCTCTTCACATCAGCCTTAGCTTGCAAACGGCCAATGGTCAGGTCTTGCCAACGTAATCCATTGGCTTGCAGATCCAGATTCACCGCCGGTGTCATCAAGGCTCCGCGCAGCACCACGTTACCGTTAACCTGTCCACCGAGGCCCGGTAACAGGCCATCTAAGCGCGGCGCGTTAATCTGCGCATCCAGCTTCCACGTATCGCTGATCACACCTTTGGCCTGCAGACGGTTGCCGCCGACATTCATACGCAAATCAGAGATATTCCACCGGCCAGTGCTGCGGCCACTTAAGACGGCGTTGACGTCCAGCGGCTTATTCAGTGCCTGTCCGGTCAGATTTAAAATCGGTAAATCCACCGCCCATGCATCGCCTTGCAACTCCCCTTTGGTGCTTAAACGACCATTGATGCGTGCAGGCCACTCCGGCCACTGCTGCGCAGTGTTGATGCCGGATAAATTCACATCGGCACGCCATTTGAGCAGCTTACGCCAAGCCAAGGAGCCTTTGAGCTGCGCCGAGCCTTGCAAGGTATCGAGGCGCAGCAGCGAGATAGCCACGTGCTCCAAATCGCCGGCCGCTTTAAGTGCCACTTTACCTTGTGGAATGTCTTTACCGCTGTAGCTGGCATTGAGGCTGGCGGTGTAATCACGCGCACTGCCAGAAAGCGCCAATGCCACCCCTTGCACCCGATAATCGGGCTCACCTTGCAGCGGCCACACCAGTTTAGGGCTACGTAAGGTCAGCTCTAGCGGCAAGCCGGCGGTCGCCAGCTCGGTCTGCGCATGCAAGTTAGCTTGCAGCGCGCCACTTAACTCCGCCTGCAACACCAACTTGTCATACAGCGCACCGCTCAAGGTCGCTTGCAGCTTTTGCGCTGGCCAGTCCGGCAATTTGACCGAGCTCGACAGCTTCAGCTCCAAGGGCCACTTTTGCTGTAACCGAGCATAACCGGTCAGTTGTACGTCCCCTTGCGGGGCGCTGACCTGCAATTGCTTGAGGGTAACTTTATTACCTTGGGTGCTGGCGCTGATCAGCAGATCATCGATGGTCTGCGGCGTGCCGGTATTAATCCGCAGATTTTTACCGTGGATCTGCGCAACCTCGATATCCAGCGGGATCACCACTGCCGGTAACTGCGCTAACAACGGAGAAGCAAACAGCTGTTGCAACATCGCCGCCGGATCGTCGCTCGGCATCGCTTTCGCATCGCTTAGCGATGCGGCAGCAGGCTTGGCGGCGGTGGTTTTCGCATCAGCACTCTTCGTGGTTACCGCTGTGGCTGCTGCGGTCGAATTAGTTGACTTGCTCGCTGTATCTGTAGGCACAGCGGTTTTCTCTGCAACCGAGCCCTCTTTTCCCTCTTGCGCGCTGCTCGCCGTATCGGCGGCTGGCGTGGCGAGGATCACCGCCAGATCGTTAAACTCGGTCGGTTGCAGGCTTAACGCCTCACCGCGCCACTGGGCACCACTGGTAAAATGGCCGAGAGAGATGCGAGTGCCATCCACCGTCACCTCAACATCATTGAGCTGCAGCAGACGCAATAACAACGGATACGGGGTGCTTAAGCGGGTCAGTGGCTCAGAAGGGGTCGGCTCACTGGCGGGCAACAAGGCGGTGTCCACCGCGACGCGCACTTTATCCACCGTCACCTGACGGATACACACTTCACTACGGCGCAAACAGCCTAATTGCAGTTGGAGCAGGGCATCATCCACCGCCACATCGACACCCGGCATCGTAAAGGACACCTGCTGCAGATGCAGACCACGGCCCCAATTACCGGAAAACTCGCCAATATGCAGGCCCGGCACCCAACGGTTGGCCCCATTAACCAACAAACGTAAGCCAGACTCGGTGCCCAGCAACCCCGCCAGCGCCGCAATCAGTACCAGCAGCGTGATCAGAAAGCCAATACTCAGCTTCTTTAACGGATTCATAACTCAGGCCCCAGTGCTATGTAAATTTCCACGCCAGAGCTACCTTTGGCTAACGGATGGGCAATATCAAAACGAACCGGACCGAGTGGTGAGGCCCAGCGCACCCCCATCCCGACCCCAGATTTCAAATCTTCTGGAATAAACTTGTTCGTGGCATAACCGGTGTCATAGAACATCGCGCCCCACCAGTTGCCGGTAAAGTTGTACTGGTATTCCAGCGAACCGGTCGCCATACGCGATGCACCAGTGAGCTTGCCTTCGCTATCGACCGGAGAGATGGATTTGTATTTATAACCACGAATACTGCGATCGCCACCGGCGAAGAAACGCAATGACGGCGGGACTTTGTCAAAATCGCTGCTCTCTAACCATCCGGCTTCCGCTCTTGCCACAAAACGGTGCTTAGAGGCATAGGTGCGGATCCACGTACTGCGCGCTTGCAACTGCAGCATATCGATATCGGACAACCACGCGGTGTTAGCATAGTTAATGCTGAACACTTCCGAGTCCCCCCAATACGGCATCAAACCACCGCGCGAGCGGGTGCGGGCAAACTGAACGCCTGGGTACAGCAAGAAGGTATCGTGCTCTTGCAGACCTTGTTCGAATCGGCTGTAACTGACGTTCATGGTCAAGTTACGCTGCCAGCCCGAAGAGACATTCCAAAACGCGCCAACCGAAGCCGATAACGACTGTTCATTGGTATCGTTATGGTTTTCGGCGTTATAGGCGGTGGTTAAGGTATAGAATTTTTGCAGCGGGCTCTCTTTGGTCGGAATACGGTAACCAAACTCCACTGATTGCTCTGGCTGGGAATAACGCACCAGCGTTTCCATGCTGTGTCCAAGAGCATTCACCCACGGTTTACGCCAGCGCATACTGGTTCGTACCCCGATATCGGTGGCAAAGCCCAGACCCAATTCCACGTTGTTCGGCGCTCTTGGCGTCACCGTCACAAACAGCGGCAACTCCATGTTCTCACCCACTTTGGCAAACTGTGGGTCAATCACAATGTTGCGATACCAGTTGGTTTCCGACAGATTCTGGTTAAATTGCGCCAAGGTCGCCGCCAGATACGGCTCGCCCACTTTGAATGGGATCAAGCCCTGCAGACGGTTTTCCCGGATTTGCGAGCCGGTAAAGGTCACCTCACCAAAGCGATAACGTCGGCCACTGTCAAATTGGATATTCCAAAAAGCCTCGTGCAGACCAGTAGCCACTTTTAGCTGGCTGACTTTTAAATCCGCCTTAAAGTAGCCGCGCTCTAACGCTAACGAACGCAAGCGGCTACGAAAGGCATCAAAATCGCCCTGATTTAAAATCGAACCAATTTTGGGTGTCGTCGTCAGCAGTTCGGTAAACGCCGGGTCTTGCCGCGCTTCCCCGATCAATTCGATATTGATGGCTTTAATTCTAACCGGCTCACCCGGATTGACGTGCGCCACCAGCAACGAGCGCAAAGGGGCGCTGCGTGGGATCAGCTCGAAGCGGATTTCGGGGTCAAAATAGCCCAGCGCTTTCAGGCCATCTTCAATTCCGGTGCGAACTCGCCGTTTAAAGCGCGCATTGGCCGCGACCTCATCATCTTTAATGGTGGACAAGTGCGCACGCACGTTACGCTGCAACTCTCCGCTCAGCCCCTCTATCTGCAGTTTCACGGCAGCCATCGCCGGCACCGAGATAAGAGACAAGAATAAGAAGGTCCATAATTTTTTGCGCACAAATACCCCAACGGTGATAACGTTGATTAAATAAAAGTCAGCCGATGCCTTGTCGACAGCGCCCTGCGCACTCCCGCGCCGCTTTAGCGATGTCTAAAATAAACAACAATGTCATAACGAAAGTTACGGGGAATTTTATGACTTATGCACACCAACACACAATCATTAATCCAGAACAGGCATTACCCGGCCGCTCACAGCCACTGCCGCATCATCAGCAGCACGCCATCTTAGGTCTTCCGTTACAACCTATTATCCCTGAACATTATGCCACGGCTTATTTTGCGATGGGCTGTTTCTGGGGTGTCGAACGCTTATTCTGGCAGCAACCGGGGGTGTATCACACCAGCGTCGGCTACATGGGCGGCTATACGCCAAACCCGACCTATCAAGAAGTGTGTACCGGCTTAACCGGTCATGCCGAGGCGGTACGTGTAATTTTTGATCCCGCCAGCATAAGTTACGCCGCGCTGCTGCAATTGTTCTGGGAGCGCCATGATCCGACTCAGGGAATGCGCCAAGGCAATGATCTCGGCACCCAGTACCGCTCAGCCCTCTATACTTGTGATGAGGCCCAGCAACAGCAAGCCGAGCAAAGTGCGCACCACTATCAGCAAGCGCTAGCTGCTGCGGGGCACCCCAATGCCATCAGTACCGAAATTCGCGCCGCAGGCCCATTTTATCTGGCGGAAGATGAACACCAGCAATATTTGTTTAAACATCCGCATGGATACTGTGGCCTAGGTGGGACCGGCATTTGTTTTCCGGCAGGCGGTTGACAGCGCGCCTAGCTTCTGACTCGGCGGACAGCTATACTGCTTAGGTTGTTTAAGTTGGTTACTTTGTCTACAAAGTGGCTGCGATACTGGATCTTGTAGTAGGGATCATGGTGCGCATGACTTTAGTATCGACAACTATAAGGCCCGGTCATGCGGGCTATCATTACAGTTAAGGTCTCGTGAGAATGCTAGAAAATATACTGGCCATCGCACTGTTGATCGCAGCAAGTGCGTTTTTTTCGATCTCGGAAATCTCTCTTGCTGCATCACGGAAAATTAAATTAAAAGTTATGGCTGACGAAGGGAATATTCGCGCAGCCAAAGTGATTGCATTACAAGAACAACCCGGCAACTTCTTTACCGTGGTGCAAATCGGCTTGAACGCCGTTGCCATCCTCGGCGGTATCATCGGCGACACCGCGTTTTCCCCGTATTTCGAAAGCTTGCTGGTACATTGGATGTCACCGGATCTAGCGGGAAAAATCGGCTTCCTGCTGTCTTTCTCTGTAGTCACCGGTGGTTTTATTCTGTTCGCTGACTTAATGCCAAAGCGTATTGGTATGGCCTCACCTGAAGCCGTTTCAACCCGAATTGTCGGTCCAATGCAATTTTGCATTAAGCTCTTCAAACCGCTGGTCTGGTTTTTCAACGGTTTGGCTAACTCCATCTTTAAACTGCTTAACGTACCGACCGCTCGTAAAGAAGACATCACTTCCGATGACATCTATACCGTGTTTGAGCAAGGTGCCTTGGCTGGGGTGCTGGGTAAGCAAGAACATCATCTGATTGAAAACGTGTTTGAACTCGAATCGCGTACAGTGCCATCTTCGATGACGCCACGCGAAGACATCATCTATTTTGATATTCGTGAAAGCGAAGAGAGCATCCGCGAGAAAATCTCCACCCACCCACACTCTAAGTTTTTGGTGTGTGACACCACCATCGATAACGTGGTCGGTTATGTCGACTCCAAAGACATGCTGATGCGGATTTTGAACGGCCAGAGCATTGCCCTGCATCAAGGTTTGCCGATGCACAATCCACAGTTTGTGCCGGACTCTCTGACCTTGTCGGAAACGCTAGAAAGCTTTAAAGGCAGCAGCGAAGATTTCGCGGTGATCTTAAACGAATACGCACTGGTCGTCGGTATCATCACCTTAAATGACGTGATGAGCACGCTGATGGGCGATCTGGTCAATCAGAATCAGGAAGAGCTCATCGTTAAGCGCGATGAAAATACGTGGCTGATTGAAGGCACTACGCCGATTGATGACGTCATGCGTGCGCTGGATATCGATGAGTTCCCAGACTCCGATAACTACGAAACCATTGGCGGCTTCATGATGTATATGCTGCGTAAGATCCCGAAACGCACCGATTACACCATCTACGCCAACTACAAATTTGAAGTGGTCGATATCGATAACTTCAAAATTGATCAAATGCTGATCACCCGTCTGCCAAAAGATGTACCGCAAGACGAGCAGCACGAAGAAAGCAGTGATGGTGCAGAACAAGCCAAGGCAGCAGATAACGATTAGTTAGCTTATCGGCGCGGGTTTTCACGGCGCCGGTCTTTCTGCCCTAACGCAATGTCGGCTAGCACAGCATCGCGAACATAATCGGTTTACTACGCAAAAAGGCCATCCTCTCGGATGGCCTTTTTTATATTAGATGGTGCTATCTACTGTCTGCTACCGCCAGCCTATTCTCTATAGGCTAGAAAGAGGCTCTCACGCCGCTTGCGTCTGCAATTCGGTGATCTGGCGGTTCACTTCATTCATCACCGTCAGATGCTGTTTGTCTTTGGTCTTGGGCAGCAAAATCTTGCCGTTATCAAACTCGAATGCGCCTACCCCCTTGATATACATGCGGCCGCGGAAAAAAACCTTCACATGGCGAGCAATCATTAAAGGATTGTAGCGTTGGAAAATGCGCATCATAGTTGACCTCCGTTCAAGTCTACCCAGTAACTGTCCTGCGGTGTGCCGAAAATCATTCTCAGCAACGGATAACATAACAGTAACACAAATGGTGTAAGTCGTCATCATGACCCCCGTAGGATAGTCATAATGAGCTGTCAGGTCTTTGATGATAGTCGGAAAATATTGCTGAAATTTTTCACTAAAACGATATTTTGTGAAGATTAACAAATTTCATGCCCAATTTTATCATGCAAAGAACGTCTTCTTCGACCGCCGCGGAATAAGAAGGTTGCCGCATAGCCACCTGCAATACCATTGCGGAATGTAACCTTTGCATAACCTTTTGTCGGATTTGCTGCCGAGGCATCGCGACAAATTTTCCCTCGCCTTCTATGCTATTCACAGGTCGGAGTAGTTGCCCAAAGATTGACATCCCGTGTCAAACAGGCAGAGTACCGGCTGAAGAGCATGTACAGAATTAATAAAATAATCTTTTATTTCATAAGGATAAGATAAGATGAAACTCTCTACTCTGCTGATGGCCTGTGTATCTTTGCTGCCTGCACTGGCACTGGCCACACCGGTACAACTGAATCAGAGCTTGCCGGCGGCCACCGTCATCGACCAAGGGGAGCTGGTATTGCAAGGCAAAGAGATCAGCTACACCCCGTGGAACACCAACATGCTGCCGGGCAAAGTGCGAGTGGTGCAGGCGATTGCCGGTCGTACCGCCGCTAAAGAGATGAATGCGCCGTTTATCGAAGCCATCAAAGCCGCCAAGTTGCCGCATGACCGCTACCAGACCACCACCATCGTGAATGCGGACGATGCCATCATCGGAACCAGTGCCTTTGTGCGCAGCAGCCTGAAAGACAGCAAGCAAGAGTTCCCATGGTCACAATTTATCTATGATGCCAACGGTGTGGTGCAACAAGCATGGGAATTAGCGCCGAAGAGCTCCGCCATCATGGTGCTCAACCCTCAAGGTAAAGTGCTGTTCGTCAAACAAGGCGCGATGAGCAAAGCTGAAATTGACCAAGCCATGGCTCTGATCAAAAAAGAGTTGCAGCAGTAAGCTGACGCTCTTCCCCTCCATTAACATGCCCTCGCCGGTTGACGTTGACTATGGCGAGGGCGCGTATGCGTTACGCACGCAACGCCATTTCCATGTACTTAAAACACCCCATCATCAAGACGGTCTATTAACGCAGCAATGCTTAGCCAAGAAACGATTAACGAAGCAATTCTCGATAAAGGTGTTTTCGATGAAATGGCTTTTGTGCAGGTAAGCAGGTGATAAGGCGAGTGGCTACAGCACTCAGGAAGGTAACGCGATAAAATACGTGACAGGCATCAGCATCATGACATGGCTGACTATCAAGAAACGTCTGGCTATCAAGAAACAGCGCGCATGGCCGCTACCTTTAACAGATAGAATCTAACCGATAGAATCGAGTCAAGCCGCCCTTGCAGACGGGTAGCCAAACTCAATAATTGAAATGCTGGGCTAGCATGACCAGTGAAAACACATACCCCAGCGCAATAGCAACGCCCCAAATATGCTTTTTCATTCTATCCACCCGTAACAAAACCGTTTTTATTAGCAATTAATTAACATTAAGCGGATTTCGGTCATTTGACAACGTATTGTCAATGCAAAAATCCGGCAGGAAGCAAAGGACATGACCAGCGCAGAGCAGGCTGCCGGGCAGGAAAGCTCCGCATCCGCTAACGAACATACTGACAATAGCCGCCTTATCAGCGCACGCCAGCGCGCCATTGATCTTGCCATCAACCGGCATATCGACGGGAAAATATATCCGCAGCAACCGACTAAACTGGAACAGCGTCTGCAACGCCGTCTGCAACAAGAGCAGCTACAGCGACAAGAAAATCTCGAGAAGATCATGCAGATTGCCGCCAGCTTGTGTCAGGACACCTTGGCGACAGAAAGCGATCCGGATTGGATCAGCAGCTTTTTACAGCTGGCACAAGAAACCCGGGGTGCGCCAATGCAGCGCCTATGGGGGCGGATTTTAGCCCAAGAAATTGTGCAGCCGGGCAGCTTTTCGATTAAGGCGCTACGCACCTTGCGTGATATGACGCACCGCGAAGCAATGCTGTTTCAGCGCGCCTGTGCGGTTGCCTGCAGCTTTGGCGCCGATCTCTCGGCCAAACGTATCATCACCGGGATCCGCCCGGGCAAAAACGGTCTCAAGTCCCTCTTTCGCGCGCCCGCGCCTGAGCAGCTCAATTTGGGCAGCTTCAAGCTGCCGTTCAGCGCCCTGCTATTACTGCAAGAGCTGGGCTTATTGCTCGGCGGAGAGCTAGAATCGGGCAGTTTACTGCCAGAGCAGAACTATTCACTGCGTTTTGCCAGCACCGATTTGACGCTGACCACCCACGACACCGGCCATCGCCTTACCTACTACCGTTTCAGCCCGGTGGGTGAGGAGTTGTCACAATTGCTGATTGGCACGTCACTGCCCGAGTACATTCAGTGCTTGAGCAGCTTGCTGGGTGCCCACCTGACGGTGACGCCACGTAGCGCTAATGTGAGTGTCTAAGCGGTGGCTGTATACATGGTGAGTGTGAAAAACTAAGTGTAAAAAAACACAGGGTAAGATGCCGGAGTGTCGAGCCGGCATCGCCAAAGCATGCTCAACGATACGCAACTACGCGCTCCGCTCACTTCACTCTGAGCACTGGGCGCGTACCGTAAAACGCACTGAACGCCGCCCGCCAAGCGCGAACTTAGCGAGCGCATCCCCATGGCTTACTCGTGTGTAACCCGCTGCCGGTTAACAACAACCGCGTGCCCACGCCACCCGAACAATAAACGGTGGATTGGCTAAATCCTCTTGCTGGTTATAGCGCAGCGGTTGGTTATCCAAAGTTTCCACCACTGCGCCTGCCGCTTCGGCAATGCAGTGACCAGCCGCGGTATCCCACGCCATGGTACGACCAAAACGTGGATACAACTGTGCTTGCCCTTCGGCCACCAGACAGAATTTCAAGGATGAACCGACCGAGGTCAGCTGATGCGGACCAAGCTCAGCCAGATAGGAAGCCAAACGCGGGTCTTGGTGTGAACGACTAGCTACCACCACTGGCGGCATCGCTTGCTGTACCTGTAACGGTTCACGCACGCCTTGCACGACACGCCATGCCTGGCCACCTTCGGCCATGTACAGCTTATCCAGTGCCGGGGCGTACACCACCGCCATCACCGGACGCCCCTCTTCAATCAGGGCAATATTGACGGTGAACTCACCGTTATGTTTGATAAATTCTTTGGTGCCATCCAGCGGGTCTACCAGCCAAAAACGCGGCCAGTGCCGACGCACCGACCAATCAATGTTGGCTGCTTCTTCGGATAATACCGGAATGGACGCCGTTAGCGCGGTCAATCCGCGCACGATGATCTGGTGTGCGGCCAGATCCGCTTCGGTCAGCGGGGAGTCATCGGCTTTCTGTACCACAGTGACCTCACGCTGATATGCTGCCATGATGGCATCCCCAGCTTCACGTGCGATCTTCTCCAACGCCTGTAACATAACTGTACCTCGCCTACCTGATGATGCCGCGCGCGCTCAGGGCCTCCAGCAAGGTCACCACCAGTTCATCCACGCTATGTTCAGCGCTCTGCAGATGAACCTCCGGATTGTGCGGGGCCTCATAAACGGCATCGATGCCCGTAAAGTCTTGAATCTGACCCGCGCGCGCCTTTTTGTACAGCCCTTTCACGTCGCGGCGTTCGCATTCCGTGAGCGGAGTATCGACAAACACCTCAATAAATTGATCCGGATCGACCTGTCGGCGCACACTATCGCGTTCCGCCCGTTGCGGTGAGATAAAAGCGGTCAGCACCACCAAGCCGGCATCCAGCATCAATTTACTCACTTCGCCAACGCGCCGGATATTCTCCTGCCGCTCGGCCAGTGAAAACCCCAAATCGGCGCACAGGCCATGACGCACGTTATCACCGTCCAGCAGATAGGTGCGTACCCCTTGTCGATACAGCGCCTGCTCCAACGCCCCCGCCAGCGTCGATTTCCCAGCCCCTGAAAGACCGGTAAACCAGACGATCGCCCCGCGATGGCCATTTAACTGCTCGCGCTGACGGCGATCTATCACGTGAGCTTGCCAGATAGCGCCATGCGCGGTAGCAACGCCGGTCGGCAAGGTGGCGGCCAAATTAGCGGAAGATTCGGTCGCGGACATCGCGCGCTCCTTGTGACAAAGTAATCCCATGACAACATGGTTCCATCACCCATAAATGAATCACGGTCCCATGAATTAAATCGCCGATATACCACACCCAGTGACGTGGCATATCGGCCATTGACGCTCTGGTCAGGTCTGCGGATTGCCAGCGTTAATCCTGACTGATATCACGCACCTGCCAGTGCGGGTATTGACGACGGATCAGTGCATTGAGCTCTAACTCAAACGCGCTGTAGTGCTGGCTACCACGTGCCGGCTCACCCAGTACGCTATCCACCAACCCCGCGCCTACCGTGACATTGCTTAGGCGGTCAATAAAGATAAAGCTACCACTGTCTTGGCTGTGTCCGTACGGCTCCAGCGCCAAAGGTTCACTGAAGACCAGTTCGACCTGCCCAATACCATTTAACGGTAACTCGCTGGCGGCGTGGCGTTCATGGTTATTGATATCCACCTGATGACGAATAGCAGTGACCCGCGCTTGGGTCTTACGACCGGCCAGCTTGATGTCATAAATATCGCCAACCCGTAGCGGTTGCTCGGTCATCCACACCACATCGGCTGCCACCTGACGACTGACGCTAAGCGGATCGTCGGCCGCCACCAACAGATCGCCACGGCTAATATCGACTTCATCGCGCAGCACTAACGTCACCGCTTGCCCCGGCACCGCGTGGGTCAGGTCGCCGTCAAAGGTTACGATGCGTGCCACTTCGGTGCGCACCCCCGAGGGCAGCACTTTCACCGGCTGACCGACCCGCACCACACCTGAACCGACAGTGCCGGCATAGCCGCGAAAATCACGATCTGGGCGATTGACATACTGCACTGGGAAACGCAGCGCCGCCGCTGCCCGCTCGCGACTGACCTCTACGTTCTCCAGCACTTCCAGCAAGGTCGGGCCATCAAACCAGCTCAACGCTTGCCCGCGCTGGACGACGTTATCGCCATCCAGTGCCGACAACGGCAGTAAGGTGATCTGCAGCTGCGGATTGAGGCGGGCGGCAAAGGCTTGGTAATCGGCACTGATCCGCGCAAATACGGCTGGATCGTAACCCACCAGATCCATCTTGTTGACCGCCACCACCAGATGCCGGATCCCCAGCAAATTGGCAATAAAGCTGTGCCGGCGGGTTTGTGCCAACACGCCTTTACGCGCATCGATCAATAAGATCGCCAGATCGCAGGTGGATGCGCCGGTGGCCATATTGCGGGTGTACTGCTCATGGCCAGGGGTATCGGCAATGATGAACTTACGCTTTTCGGTGGAGAAATAGCGGTACGCGACATCAATGGTGATCCCCTGCTCGCGCTCAGCTTGCAGGCCATCGACCAGCAGCGCCAGATCCAATTTTTCACCGGCAGTGCCTAAACGGCGGCTATCGGCATGCAGCGTATTGAGCTGATCTTCATAGATCTGGCGGGTATCGTGCAGCAAGCGGCCGATTAAGGTGCTTTTACCATCATCGACACTACCGCAGGTCAAAAAACGTAATAAGCCTTTGTGCTGCTGAGCCAGCAGGTAAGCCTCAACGCCATGCTCGGCAATTTGGGCGGCAATTGAACTGTTCATGCGTGGCTCCTTAGAAATATCCCTGGCGTTTTTTCAGCTCCATCGAGCCGGCCTGATCGCGGTCAATCAAGCGCCCTTGGCGCTCACTGCTGGTCGACAGCAGCATCTCTTCAATAATGGCGGTCAGCGTATCGGCCTGCGATTCAATGGCGCCGGTCAGCGGCCAGCAGCCCAAGGTACGAAAGCGCACTTTACGCTGTTCGATGGTTTCACCGGCTTGCAGCTCAATCCGCTCATCATCCACCATCATCAGCATGCCATCGCGCTCCAGCACCGGGCGCTCTTTGGCCAGATATAACGGCACAATGTCGATGCCTTCCAGATAGATGTATTGCCAGATATCCAGCTCAGTCCAGTTAGAAAGAGGGAAGACACGAATGCTTTCGCCTTTGTTAATTTGGCCGTTGTAGTTGCGCCACAGCTCTGGGCGCTGGTTTTTCGGATCCCAGCGATGGAATTGATCGCGAAACGAGTAGATCCGCTCCTTGGCGCGCGATTTTTCCTCATCACGACGTGCACCACCGAAGGCGGCATCAAACCCGTATTTGTCCAGTGCTTGCTTAAGACCTTCGGTTTTCATCACATCGGTGTGTTTGGCACTGCCGTGGGTAAACGGGTTGATGCCCAGCGCCACGCCCTGTGGATTACGGTGCACCAACAGTTCAAACCCGCACTCGCGCGCCATGCGATCGCGAAACTCATACATTTCCCGAAACTTCCAACCGGTATCCACGTGCAGTAACGGGAAGGGAATTTTGCCCGGATAAAAGGCCTTACGCGCCAGATGCAGCATTACCGAGGAGTCTTTGCCGATGGAGTACAGCATCACCGGATTGGCAAATTCGGCGGCCACTTCACGCAGGATATGGATGCTTTCGGCTTCCAGCTGCTGTAAATGCGTCAGTTGTGTTGCGTTCATGAGTTCGTCCTACCCCAGATTAACTACCGCAGGCCACAGCTCGCTGTGCGGCCGGCTGCCGAACCAGTGGAGAGAATCGGCCAAGGCCGCCACTTCTCCGATAATAATCAGTGCCGGAGCACCGGCTTGCGCCGCCAACTGCGGCAACTGTTGCAGCTCACCGCGCAATACCTGTTGGCTGCTACGCGTACCGTTGACGATAATCGCCACCGGGGTCTGCGCCGCACGGCCATGAGCCATCAGCTGCTGACTGATCTCTGCCGCTTTGAGCGTCCCCATATAAATGGCGAGCGTTTGCCGTCCACGTGCCAATGTCGACCAGTCCAGCGCATCGCCATCTGGGCGACAGTGGCCGGTAATAAACATCGCAGTTTGCGCATGTTCGCGGTGAGTCAGTGGGATACCGGCATAGGCGGTAGCTCCTGCCGCCGCGGTGATCCCCGGCACCACCTGAAACGGGATCTGATGTGGCAACAGCGCTTCTAGCTCTTCGGCGCCGCGACCAAAGATAAACGGATCGCCGCCTTTAAGACGCACCACGCGCTTTCCCTGTAGCGCCAAGTCCACCAGCTTTTGATTGATCTCTGCTTGCGGCACCGAATGATCGCCAGCCCGTTTACCGACACAGATCTGCTCGGCATCGCGGCGGATCAAATCGCGGATCTCATCGGAGACCAGATAGTCGTACAGCACCACATCGGCCTGTTGCAGCACCTGTAAGGCGCGCAGCGTCAATAAACCCGGATCACCCGGCCCAGCCCCAACCAAAAACACTTCCCCGCGCCCTTGCTCACGCTGGGCATGCGCCTTCAGCGCACGTGCCAGCTCTTGCTCGGCGTCATCATCCCGCTCTTGCTGCACCAGTGAAGTAAAACGGCCACCAAACAAGGCTTCCCAAAAACGACGACGCTCAGTAATACCGTGCAGCGCCTGTTTCACCGGCTCACGCCAGCGATCCGCCAGTTGCGCCACGACGCCAAGGCGTGAAGGCAGCAAGCTTTCCAATTTTTCGCGGATCAAACGCACCAGCACCGGCGCACTGCCGCCCGACGACACCGCGACCATCAAGGGCGAGCGATCAATGATCGACGGCATGATGAAAGAGCACAGCGCCTTGTTATCCACCACATTGATCAGCACCGCGCGCGCCTCTGCAGCGCGACTGACGCGGTGATTGAGCAGCTCATCATCGGTCGCTGCCACTACCAGATACACATGTTCTAACTGTGTATCCGCAAACTCTTGCGCTATCCACTGCAGCGCGCCCTGCTCAGCGTGACGCTGCAATTCGGCCGTCAGGGTGCGGCTGACTATCTGCACTTGTGCGCCTGCGCGTAGCAATAACGCCACTTTGCGCTCAGCCACTTCACCGCCGCCCACCACTAACACCTTACGCCCTGCTAAGCGGGCAAAAACCGGTAAAAACTCCATCACTGCGGCCCCTGACATCCCTACGTATGCAAGCAATATAGAGGCTTATTGAGAGGCCCATAAATGATGATTTCATCTTTGCAATTCCGTTTTGTTCTAATGCTGTTCGTCTTTAGTCAGCCCGCACGGTCACACGGCCAATGCACTCCGCAAGACGCGCGCGCCATGCCACGATTCACGACAGAGCTACCGGATTGTTCGCGACCAACTTCACACTCCTATCGCGAGAAAACGCGGCATACATTGAGATTTGTTACCCTGTTCCGAGTTTTACCTTCCCTTATCTCAACAACCTACTGACTGACAGAGGAATCGCTATGTCTTTGTCCCGTTCTCCGCTGGCACTGGCCATTGCAGCCGGTTTGTTCTGTGCCGCTTCTGCCAATGCCGCCACCGTTGAACTGCGGGTGCTGGAAACTACCGACCTGCACAGCAACATGATGGATTATGACTACTACAAGGATAAGCCGACCGAGAAGTTCGGCCTGACCCGTACCGCTACGCTGATTGGTGAAGCCCGCAAAGAGGCCAAAAACAGTGTGTTGGTGGATAACGGCGACCTGATCCAAGGCAGCCCTATGGGTGACTATCAGGCTGCAAAAGGTCTGAAGAAAGGTGAACAACACCCCGTTTATAAGGCGATGAATCTGCTGGATTACCAAGTGGGTAACTTGGGTAACCACGAATTTAACTACGGTCTGGATTACCTGAAAACGGCATTAGCGGGCGCCGCCTTCCCGTACATCAACGCCAACGTGTTTGATGCCAAAACCGGTAAGCCACTGCTGCAGCAATACCTGATCAAAGACACCGAAGTGGTGGATAACGAGGGTAACAAGCAGACCATCAAAATCGGTTATATCGGCTTTGTACCGCCACAGATTATGGTGTGGGATAAAGCCAATCTGGAAGGCAAAGTCACTGTTAAAGATATCAAGCAGACCGCAGAAGAGCTGGTGCCGAAGATGCGTGCCGAAGGCGCGGATCTGGTGATTGCGATTCCGCACTCTGGCGTTTCAAGCGATCCGTATAAAGCGATGGCAGAAAACTCGGTCTATTACCTCTCTCAGGTTAAAGGTATCGATGCCATCATGTTCGGCCACTCCCATGGCGTGTTCCCGAGCAAAGATTTTGCCAGCCTGCCGGGCGTGGATCTGAGCAAAGGCACCATCAATGGCGTACCGGCGGTCATGCCGGGTCAGTGGGGTGACCATCTGGGCGTGGTCGATTTAACCCTGAACAACGATAAAGGCCACTGGAGCATCACTGACTCCCGCGCCCAAGCGCGTCCTATTTTTGACAAAACAGCCAACAAACCGCTGGTCGAAGCCGATGCCAAACTGACTGCCGCACTGGCTGCCGATCATAAAGGCACCCGTGATTTCGTCAGCAAGCCGATTGGTAAAGCCTCGGATAACATGTACAGCTTCTTGGCGCTGATTCAAGATGATCCAACCGTGCAGATCGTCAACAACGCTCAGAAAGCCTACGTTGAACACTTCGTGCAAGGCGATCCGGATCTGGATGGGATCCCAGTGCTGTCTGCCGCCGCACCATTTAAAGTGGGCGGACGTAAAAACGATCCATCCAGCTTCGTGGAAGTTGAGAAAGGTGAACTGACCTTCCGTAACGCAGCCGATCTGTATCTGTACCCGAACACGCTGGTGACCGTGAAGGTCAACGGTGCGCAGCTGAAAGATTGGCTGGAGTGCTCCGCCGGACAGTTCAACCAAATCGATCCGAACTCCAGCAAACCACAAGAGCTGATCAACTGGGACGGTTTCCGCACCTACAACTTCGACGTGATTGATGGCGTGAACTATCAAATTGACGTGACCCAACCAGCTCGTTTCGATGGTGAATGTAAGTTGATCAACCCAAGCTCGGAACGAATTAAGGCTCTGACCTTCAACGGCAAGCCGGTCGATCCAAAAGCGCAGTTCCTGATTGCGACCAACAACTACCGCGCCTACGGTGAGAAATTTGCCGGTACCGGTAGCCAGTATGTGGCCTTTGCCTCACCAGATGAAAACCGTCAGGTGCTGGCGAACTACATCAGCGAGCAGAGCAAGCAACAAGGCCAAGTGGTGCCAACAGCCGATAACAACTGGCGTTTAGCGCCAATCAACAGCAAAACCAAGCTGGATATCCGCTTTGAAACCTCACCAAGTGACAAGGCCAGCCAGTTCATCAAAGAACATGCGCAGTATCCAATGCAGCAAGTGGGTAAAGATGAAAACGGCTTTGCCCTGTATCAAGTGGATCTGAATGCCCCTGCGGCCAAGCAGTAAGCAAATAGGCTGACGAGCACTGACAAACGTGAGTCGTCGCCAGTAACAAAAAGGCCTTCCATGATGGAAGGCCTTTTTTATGTTTCGATGTTCAATTACGGCGACATTCAATTACTGCGACTGAGCAAACGAGCCATCGGCCAGTCGGACAAAGACTACTGGCTTGCTGCCCGCCACCGCATCGAGCTGCAGCGCTTCCACCTCGCCCTTGGCATTGGTTTTCACCCGTACCGTTTGACCGGCTTTGACATTACTCAGCGGCTTATCCGCGGCCTGTGCCCGCGTCATGGCCATCAAATCCGGTAGCGGCAGGTTGCCGGAGCGGAACACTTGCGCCAAGGTTACGCCCTTACCCACTTGGTAGCTTTGCCAGCCAGCAGTGCTGGTTTTGGCGGCGCTTTCCACCGGCTTTTTCTCTGCCACTTTTTCAGGCGCTTTTTCCGGTGCTTTTTTAGCCACTTCACGCACAGGCGCTTCTTTTACTGGCGTTTCTTTTACTGAAGTTTCTTTGACTACCGGTTTATTAACGCTACGCTCAGGCGCTCTGTCTGCCACCCGCGTAGGCGCTTTACTTTCCGCTTCACGGCGCACCGTGTTGCTTGGCGCCTGTGCCGCACGGGTTACCGGCGGTGAGCTTACCGGCACCGCTTCGCTGCGTTGCTCCAGATCTTCTGGCATCTCTTGCGGGATGCGACGATCCGGTTGCCGCTCAGACAATGCTTCCGGCGTCAGCGCCACCGGGGTGTTATCTTGCACACCCTCGGCCCCCGCCACCGGCAAAGCCGCTTCGCTTTGCTCTGGCGCCGATGAACCCGACGGCAACACAATCCCAAGCAGCACCACTAGCGCACTGACGGTGATCCAGCGGCGATGAAACGGCGATACCGGCCCAAGCCAGTTAAAACGATCCGGCACATGCCACAGCGCGACCAGCGCTGCACGCAACACGCCCGATAACCCCATCTCTGCCGGTGGGAGTTTGATATTCAGCGTCGGCCATTGCCAATCGGGCAACGACAATTTTTCCCGCCAATTAAAACGGGGCGCGCGCTGCTTGGGCGCGGCCTTGGCGGGGCGTTTTTTTCCCGGTCTTCCTACCGGTCCGCTATCTGTACGCAGGTCCACTTCATCTCCATGCACTAGACAAACCGCGATCGATTTATTTTTTCCTTTTCACAGAGAAAAGTCACGGTATTTACTATTAAAAATCGCATTTGCGACGCCTATTTTTGCCGGAATGCACCGGTACTGATATGCTCGCACCTCTGTGAGCAGTTTATCTGTAAGGAAAAGAAATGACAGCCTCAACCCTTAATACTATGGAAGCTCAGGCCAGCTATGGCATCGGTCTGCAAATTGGTCAGCAACTGGCCGAAAGCGGTCTGACCGGACTGGAGCTGGATGCCCTGACTCAGGGTCTGCGCGACTCACTGGAAGGCAATGCTCCGGCTGTTGCTGTCGATGTGGTTCACCGTGCGCTGCGTGAAATGCATGCTCGCGCAGATGAGGCGCGTCAAGCCAAGTATCAAGAAGCCGCGGCAGAAGGCGAAGCGTTCTTGGCGCAAAACGCCTCTCGCGAAGGCGTAACCTGCACCGGTAGCGGCCTGCAGTTCGAAGTGCTGCAGCAAGGCGACGGCCCAATCCCTGCGCGCACTGACCGTGTTCGTGTACATTACACCGGTAGCCTGCTGGACGGTACTGTATTTGATAGCTCGGTACAACGCGGCCAGCCAGCCGAGTTCCCAGTCAACGGCGTGATCGCCGGTTGGATTGAAGCGCTGACTCTGATGCCGGTTGGCTCTAAGTGGCGTTTGTATATCCCGCATCAGCTGGCCTACGGCGAGCGCGGTGCTGGTCACTCGATTCCACCATGCAGCATGCTGCAGTTTGATGTAGAGCTGCTGGAGATCCTGTAAGGATCAGCAAGCGACATTGCTACGCTAAAAGCGATACTGCAAAAAAGCCGTGTGACTCACACGGCTTTTTTTATTGGTTTCTTTATTGGGCGTGGGTTACACCACCGGCTCGACGTTTTCGGCTTTTTTCCCGCGCTGGTCACTGACCTCAGTATAAGTGACCTGCTGACCTTCTTTTAGCGTGCGAAAACCGTTGCCCTGAATCGCAGAAAAGTGCACAAACACATCTTCTCCGCCAGCATTTTGAATAAACCCAAACCCTTTACTGTCATTGAACCACTTCACGGTTCCTTGCAACTTCGACATTGTCTTTCCCTATGTTCAAAACGGTATTTCTAAACGACATTTCTAAACGGAAGTGCTAAACGGTGCGTAGACTATCGTGACGCCCTACCATTCCGCAGCCACACATCGGCTGTCGGATGGGGCGCGCAAGCTTACATAGCAGCAAAGCGAGGATAGCCAAACAGAGTGTCATCCTAGCAACCTTGGTTAAAAAATACGCCGCGTCGCATCGCGTTTTACCGGTAAGTTCACTCCCCGCCGCCGAATTTGTGATCGCGTTAGATCCCCGAGCCTTGATCTTCCCCGGATTCATGCAGGCCGCACTCACGTTTCAAACCGAAAAAGCGCGTCTCTTCTTCGCTCATGCCCGGCTCCCATTTGCGCGTGGTATGGGTATCGCCCACCGACAGATACCCTTGCTCCCACAGTGGATGATAGGGTAAGCCATGTTCGGTCAGATAACGGTGCACCTGCCGGTTATCCCAATCGACAATCGGCAAAAACTTAAAGCAGCCGCGCTGCACACTCAGCACCGGCAAACTGGCGCGGCTACTGGCCTGCGCGCGGCGTAAGCCAGCAAACCACGTCCCGGCCTGCAATTGCTCGAGCGCGCGTTGCATCGGTTCGACTTTATTCAGTTGGTTATACTGCGCTAACCCATCCAAGCCTTGCTCCCACAAGCGGCCATAGCGCGCCTCTTGCCACGCCGGCGATAAGGGGCTGCGAAACACCTGCAAATTCAGCTGCAGGCGTTCGGTCAGGCTATCGATAAACTGGTACGTTTCGGCAAACAGATAGCCGGTGTCGGTGAGGATCACTGGAATAGTCGGCTGCTGCTGCACCAATAAGTGCAAGCTAACCGCCGCCTGAATACCAAAGCTGGAAGAAAGGACATGCGCTCCCGGCAGATGTTCAAAGGCCCATGCCACCCGCGCCGCTGCGGGCAGCGCCAATAGAGCCTGATTGAGCGCCGCCAGTGCCTGTTCGCGCTCAGGCGGCGTTAAGGCCAGTAACTCAGCCAACGGTGGCACCGTCAGCTCAGTCAGGGTCGGCTGGCGCTCAGGCGACGTAGAAGATGAGTTAGACATAATGATCGGCGTCTCCTCACTCATAAAAAATTAATCATAAAAGTCACGAGCCGGATCGAGCACCGGGCGGATGATGCCTGTGCGGACAGTAAAATCGCCGAAACCTTCATCGGGCGTACGCTCAGCCGCCCAACGGGCAATCAACGTATCCAAAATCGTTAAAATTTCGCTGTCAGTAATATTCTCGCGGTACATGCGCGGAATACGGGTGCCTTCACGATTACCGCCCAGATGCAGGTTATAACGACCCAGCGCTTTACCCACCAAGCCAATTTCGGCCAACAAAGCGCGGCCACAGCCATTCGGGCAACCGGTGACGCGCAGCACAATGCTCTCTTGCGCCACGCCGTGACGGGCCAAAATGGCTTCCACTTCACTCACCAAGCGCGGTAAGAAACGTTCGGCTTCCGCCATCGCCAATGGGCAGGTCGGGAACGAGACGCACGCCATGGCGTTTTGCCGCAGCGGCGTTAAGCTATCGCTCATCAGGCCATGGCTACGCGCCAACTGCTCAATCTGCGCCTTATCAGCTTCCGCAACGCCCGCCACAATCAAGTTTTGATTGGCGGTGAGACGAAAATCACCACGGTGAACGCGGGCAATGGCCGCCAAACCGGTTTTCAGCGGCTTTTGCGGATAATCCAGAATCCGTCCATTTTCGATATACAGCGTCAGGTGCCATTTGCCATCAATGCCTTGCACCCAACCGATGCGATCGCCGCGTCCGGTAAACGCATACTCGCGTGACGGCGCAAACTGCACCTGCGCGCGTTTTTCCACTTCGGCGCGAAAGTTATCCACTCCCACACGCTCGATGGTGTACTTCGTTTTGGCATTTTTGCGATTACTGCGGTTACCCCAATCGCGTTGGGTGGTCACCACCGCCTCGGCCACCGCTAAGGTTTGCTCAGGAGTGATAAAGCCCAGATCGCTAGCGGTGCGCGCATAGGTTGATTTATCCCCAAAGGTAATGGATAAACCACCGCCGACCAGCACGTTAAAGCCCACCAGCTTTCCTTGCTCGGCGATCGCCACAAAGCTCAAGTCATTGGCATGCACGTCCACATCGTTTTGTGGCGGAATGACAACCGCAGTTTTGAATTTCCGTGGCAAATAGGTAGCGCCCAAAATCGGCTCAACATCCGTCGTGGCGATTTTCTCTTCATCCAGCCAGATCTCGGCATAAGCGCGAGTTTGCGGCAGCAGATGCTCGGAGATTTTACGTGCCCAATCCCACGCCTCTTGATGCAGCTGCGATTCAATCGGGTTGGAGGTGCACAGCACGTTACGGTTAACGTCATTGGCGGTTGCCAGTGCATCCAGCCCCAGCGCATGCAGCATCTGGTGCATCGGCTTGACGTTCGGCTTTAGCACGCCGTGAAACTGAAAGGTCTGACGGTTGGTCAGTCGGATACTGCCGTACAGGGTACTGTCGGCAGCGAAACGATCGATCCCCAACCACTGCTGCGGGGTAATCACGCCGCCTGGCAGACGGCAGCGCAGCATCATGGCATGACGCGGTTCGAGTTTTTGTTCAGCGCGCTCGGCGCGAATATCGCGGTCATCTTGCTGATACATGCCGTGAAAGCGGATCAGCAGGAAGTTATCGCCGTTAAAGCCACCGGTCAGGCCATCATGCAAATCGGCGGCAATGCTGCCACGCAGGAAATTACTGTCGCGCTTCATGCGCTCGGCATCGCTCAGTGGCCAATCGACCACCAGAGGGCCAGGATGCTTGCTGCTAAATTGATAGTCACTCATCAGTATACATCTCGCTGATAACGCTGCGCGGCGCGCAGTTCGTCCAGATACGCTTCACTCTGCGCGGCGTCCATGTCACCGTGCTGAGCCACTATGTCCAATAACGCTTGCTGTACATCATGCGCCATCTTGCTGGCATCGCCGCACACATACAGGTGCGCGCCTTGTTGTAACCACTGCCAGATCTCAGCGCCCTGCTCACGCAGGCGATCTTGTACATAAATTTTCTGCGCCTGATCGCGCGACCACGCCAGTGAGATGCGGCTGACGACGCCTTCTTTAACCCAACGCTGCCACTCCACCTGATACAAAAAATCTTCCGTAAAATGAGGGTTACCGAAAAAGAGCCAGTTTGGACCGCCGGCCCCCTCCGCCGCACGCTGCTGCATAAAAGCCCGAAACGGGGCTATTCCAGTACCAGGGCCTATCATGATCACCGGCGCATTCGGAGAGCTGGGTAGGCGAAACTGATCATTGGGTTCGACAAACACCCGCAGGCTGTCCCCTTCTGATAAACGCTCGCCCAGATAACCGGACGCCGCGCCCGTGCGGGTTTTATCGCCCTCCGCGTAACGCACCACTCCGACGGTCAGGTGCACCTCTTCCCCGACTTCGGCTTGCGAAGAGGCAATCGAGTACAGACGCGGTGTTAAGCGGCGCAGCAGCTCGACTAATTGCTGGGCGCTCAGCGCGGCAGGAATCGTGGCCAGCATGCTCGGCACCGGATGACGCTGGGCATACGCACGCAACGCCGCTTTATCGTCACGTAGTGCCAACAAGGTCGCATCGCCACTCAATTCGGCATAGGCGGCCACTACGGTGGGCGCATTTTGGCTCAGCTCCAGCTTTTCCCGCAGGGCATCGGCCAAGCGCAAAGGTTGTCCATCAAGGGTGACGAGTGCATCGGCAGGCAAGCCGGTCAGCTGCAAGAGCTCCGCTACCAGCGCCGGATCGTTATGTTGCCAAACACCTAAGGCATCCCCCGGCTGATAAGTCAGTCCGGTGCCAGCTAAATCCAGCTCGATATGCTGGATATCTTTGCTGGAGTTACGCCCAGTGATTTTCTGCCTTGCCAGCAGCGACACCGTGCAAGGATTATCGCGCTGATAAACCGCACCGACCGCCGCCGCGACCGGCGTTACTACGCTGGACGGCGATTCGCCAGCAGCAGCGGCTAACGGCGCCAAGGCAGCTAGCACCTCTTGCTGCCAATGGCTGGCGGTAGCAGCAAAATCCACATCCGCATCCACCCTGGCGAGCAACGGCTGAGCACCTAACTCGCTTAAGCGGCGATCAAAGTCTTTGCCGGTCTGGCAAAAATGCTCGTAAGACGAATCTCCAAGCCCCAGCACCGCATAACGCAAATGCTCAAGCTTAGGCGCACGCGCTGAGAGTAAAAACTTGTGCAATCCCAACGCTTCTTCGGGCGGCTCACCTTCACCATAGGTTGCCGCTACCACCAGCAATACCGACAGTTGCGCCAGCGTTTTGGTTTTCACTTCGCCACTGCGCCAGTGCTCCACCTGCCAGCCTTGCGCTTGCAGCTGTTGCTGTAACTGCTCGGCCACACGGCGTGCATTGCCGGTTTGTGAGGCTGACCACAAGGTGATCAGCGGACGAGCCGCGGCGGTCGTCACCGCACCCTCGGCGGCCAGTGTTACAGAGGAAGATTGGCTGAGCGCCCATGTATAGCCTGACAGCCATGCCAGCTGCAGAGGAGACGCCTGCGCCAGCGTTTGTTGCAGTCGGCTTAGTTGTTCCGGAGGAAACGGCGCTCCGGTCGTCAGTAAATCCTTGGCACTCATGATCACGACATTCCTTATGAAGAGATGTCGTCAGATTACTCACTATTTAAAAGCGCGATAAAGAATCGATAGCAATGGTTAATAACCAAAAGAAATAAACGCGGAATAAGGAAAGGGAGACAAAGAACAGCGTCGAAGAAGGAGTGGGAAATACGCGTTGCCATAGGCGGAAAAAAACAGGGCGCTTGCACCAGCAAACGCCCTGTTCACGCATCGAGCGCGATGGCATTGTTAGAGATAACGGAGCCTGTCGCGACTAGGCGATAAAATTCTCGTGATCGGCGATTAGAAGCCGAAAGTCAGGCCGCCGTACCAACCGTTGGTATCCACGTCGCCCGCTTTATTGCTTTCGTTGAAGTCCATCTTAGCCCACTGGTAACCGGCTTTCAGGTTGATAGCGCCCATGCGCATCGCCAGACCCAGCTGACCGTCGTAGCCCCAGGTGTTGTCGTAGAATGGCATGTTCAGCTCACCGGTCACTGCCAGTGGTGTGCCAGGAATACGCAGTTCACCGGCAGAGTAAGCCAGGAACATACCGTGCTCAACGTCATAACCACCAACGGTGTTGGTCTGCTTACGCCAGCCAGCACCCAGATCCACGTTGATCAGGCCGTTATCCAGCAGCTGGTAGTAGCCGATCGCGTCCAGCTTTTCTTGCTCCAGCACCATGCCATTCGAGCTGCCATCCAGATTCTGGTAGCGTACCAGCGCATTTGGCAGCAATGGAATTGGATGAACCACTTCCAGACCTACACGGTAGCCGTCAGCGCTGTTATCTTTGAAGCCGTGACCAGCGTCCAATGTGGCACCGGCAATAAATTCGGCACTACCACGAACAGCCAGAGAGTCGGCCATGGCCGGCGCAGCTACCAACATGGCAACCAGAGCTAAACTTTTCTTCATTTTACTTCCTTTACCCAACAACCAATCACCGCCACGCCAACACCCCTGTGCCAGCGTTTTTGCGGGAATCACACAAAAGTCCCCAAATTACGATTTTGGATGATGATGGCCAGCGGGTTTAACCTCGCGTGCGGTTGCCTGAATCTGAACCTGCTGACCGTTATCGAAGGTCAGGGTCAAGGGAACCTCAGTTCCCGCCGGCAACGGCTGGGTGAGCTGCAACAGCATGATATGCAAACTGCCCGGTTTGAGCATCAAGGTGCCCTTGGCCGGAATGGTAATTTGCTCCACCTTTTGCATATTCATCACCCCGTCTGGGCTGACCACCATATCGTGAAGCTCCACCTGTTTCGCAACCGGTGAGCTGACCGCAACCAGATGGCGCTCATCATCTTCCGGATTAAACAAGGTGGCAAAGGCCGCCGACATCTGCGCGCCCGGCACCGTCGCACGAACATACGGTTCGGCAACCTGTACCTCGGCCTGCGCAAATCCAGCCGCCAGTAATAACAGCGAAATCAGTCCTGCTCGCATGATGAATTCCTTTTCCAGAATGTACGGTACGGTATTGGCGACGTATTTACCTATCGGTAGCGCTCGGTCATCGGCCAATCGTCTTCTGCCACTATTTTGTTTGGCAAATCAATGATGTTGCAAAATCAATGTTTGTCGTTCTGCATTGCTCGCTCCGTGTTTACAGAGCTACGTATGATGCCCATAGCCGCAGGGTCGCCATCATGCCATTAATGGTCAACCTCGACTAGCCGTGGCGTGCACAAAAACGGTGAAAAAACCACCGCAATCACTGCCTTAATCGATTAGCGTCGACGAAAATAGCGTTGGCTGGCCGGAACTTTACTGCGCAACAGCCAAACCACCACCACCGCCAGCAGTAACCACGGCAGCAGTTTCAATGCCAGCGCCAGCATGCCGCCCAGTAGCATCAACGCAAAACCGGCCAGCAACGCCAGTAACGCGCCCAGCACCGATAAACCGGTGGCCAGCAACACCACAAAAAAGCCTAAAACAAATAACAGTTCTAACATCATTGACTCCTTGCTGTACTCACAGCATCACCTGATGACCACGTGGGAAAGACAGCCTCGATGGCGTACTTCCCATTCTCTTATCCATCTAGCTCTTATCCATCTAGGCTATCAAGTTTCATGCCAGCTCAAGGCTGGCATGTTAGTTTATCAATTCAATTAGTAATTCAATCAGTTAGCGTTATTCGCTGCACACGGTCGCCGCTCGCGCTGCGCAATTTAACCACCTAGCGGTCAACTTGCTGCGCCATATCGTCAATTTCACCACCGCATAGCGTGTGGCAATCGCAGCTTAGCGGCGCACCATCGCCAGCGCTTGCTCCAACACAGGGATACCGGCCCCCGGCTTATGCGCATTTTCACTTAAGTGACGACGCCACTGACGCGCGCCCGGAATGCCTTGGAAAATCCCCAGCATATGGCGGGTAATGTGGCCCAGATAAGTGCCTTTACTCAGCTCGCGCTCGATGTACGGGTACATGGCCTCCACCGCGGCAATGCTGTCGGCGATCGCCGCACTCGGGTCAAACAGCTGTTGATCTACTTGCGTCAAAATGCTCGGGTTTTGGTACGCTTCGCGCCCCATCATCACACCGTCAAGATGCTGCAGATGCTCGCGCGCCTCATCCAAGGTTTTAATGCCGCCGTTAATGCCGATTTTCAGCTGCGGGAAGTCTTTTTTCAGCTGATAGACGCGCGCGTAATCCAATGGCGGGATCTCACGGTTCTCTTTCGGACTCAGCCCTGACAGCCACGCTTTGCGCGCATGCACGATAAAGTTATCGCACTCACCCGCACCGGCCACGGTCTGGATGAAGTCCACCAAAAAGGCATAGCTGTCTTGATCGTCAATCCCGATCCGGGTTTTGACCGTGACCGGAATCGAGACCTGATCGCGCATCGCTTTCACGCAATCGGCCACCAGCTGAGCATTACCCATCAGGCAGGCACCGAACATGCCGTTTTGTACCCGATCCGATGGACACCCCACATTCAGGTTAATCTCATCATAACCGCGTTGCTCGGCCAAACGTGCGCACTGCGCCAGATCGGCCGGATTACTACCGCCTAACTGCAACACTACCGGATGCTCTTCCTCGTTATAGGCCAGATAGTCGCCCTTGCCATGAATAATGGCGCCCGTGGTGACCATCTCGGTGTACAGCTGGGTATGCTGACTCAGCTGACGATGGAAATAACGGCAGTGACGATCGGTCCAATCCAGCATCGGGGCGACGCTGAAACGGCCAGCCCAATATTGAGGGTTGCCTTGCGGCTGTTCACGGTTTGACAAAGTCTGCGGCTCTCTTTCGGGTGGATAAAATAAGCGCGACAGTATAGCCCGAATTACCGCCATTGGGGAGGGAAGCACAAGGAAGTCCAGATCACGTCTCGATGTCGCGACCTAGCCGTGCTACACCCTGTCGCAGCAGGCCAGAGCACATACAGTCACAACGTGCCTAACCCCACAAAACTCACGGACTTTTCACCGCTAGCGGTCACTATTGCAGGCAGCGCCGTGCTACACTGGAAAGCGGTATCACTAGCGCAAATTGCAGATCGCAGGCATGAATCAGCAAGCCATTCAACGTTTACTTCAAAAAGCCCAGCAGTTATGTGAGCAACGCGGGGTGCGTTTAACCGCCCAGCGCCAGCAGGTGCTGCGCCTGCTCGCCGAGCAACCCGGCGCCATTACCGCTTACGATCTGCTCGACCGCCTGCGCGCCCGCGAGCCGCAAGCCAAACCACCGACCGTATACCGCGCACTGGATTTTCTGCTCGAGCAAGGTTTTGTGCACAAAGTGGAATCGGTGAATGCCTTTGTGCTGTGCAGTGGTTTTGAAGAGCATGTCCATCACAGTCAGCTGTTTATCTGCGATCAATGCGGCTCGGTGGATGAAAGTCGTGGCGGGGTGATAGAACAGGCCCTGAGCGAAGTGGCCGACAGCCTCGGATTTCAAATCAAGCACCGGATCGTCGAGGTGCATGGCACCTGTGCCCGTTGCCGCGCGCTTGGCTAACGCTCTTCGATGTCAGCGTCACCGCCCGCATTTCCACCCGGCTCGGCATCACCAGACAGATAAAAAAAACCGGTCGACTGACCGGTTTTTTGCATCTTACTTCTTGCGCTCGCTTCTTACGTTCACAAGCTAAGTGCTGACCTTAGATGCGCCACTCTTTGAAACGGTTAATCAAACCGTTGGTGGAAGAGTCGTGGCTATTGATGGCGTCTTTATCTTGCAGCTCAGGCAGGATGCGGTTCGCCAGCTGTTTACCCAGCTCTACGCCCCACTGATCGAAGCTGTAGATATTCAAAATAGCGCCTTGGGTGAAGATCTTGTGCTCATACAGTGCAATCAGCGCGCCTAAGCTATATGGCGTGATAGCGCGCAGCAAGATTGAGTTGGTTGGGCGGTTACCTTCAAACACCTTGAATGGCACGATGTGCGCCACGTCCGCCGCCGATTTACCGGCCACAGCAAACTCTTCTTCCACTTCCGCGGCCGTTTTACCAAAGGCCAGAGCCTCGGTCTGAGCAAAGAAGTTAGACATCAGCTTAGCGTGGTGATCACCCAGCGGATTGTGACTCACCGCAGGCGCGATAAAGTCACACGGGATCATCTTGGTGCCTTGGTGGATCAGCTGATAGAACGCGTGCTGACCGTTGGTTCCCGGCTCACCCCAGATAATCGGGCCAGTTTGGTAATCCACCGGCTGACCGTTGCGATCCACATACTTACCGTTGGACTCCATGTTGCCCTGCTGGAAGTAAGCTGCAAAACGGTGCATGTATTGATCGTATGGCAAAATCGCTTCAGTTTCAGCGCCATAGAAATTGTTGTACCACAGGCCAATCAGCGCCAGCAGCACCGGCAGGTTGTGTGACAGCTCCGTTTCGGCAAAATGGCGATCCATGGCGTGTGCGCCGGACAGCAGTTGCTCGAAGTTATCAAAACCAATCGACAGCGCAATCGACAGACCGATCGCTGACCACAGGGAATAACGGCCACCGACCCAGTCCCAGAACTCGAACATGTTGGCGGTATCAATACCGAATGCCGCGACCGCGCTGGCGTTGGTGGACAACGCAGCAAAATGCTTGGCCACATGTGCTTGCTCGTGGGCGCTTTGCAAGAACCACTCACGGGCGCTCAGGGCGTTGGTCATGGTTTCTTGCGTGGTGAAGGTCTTGGAGGCTACCAAGAACAGCGTGGTCTCCGGATCCAAACTCTTCAGCGTTTCGGCGATATGAGTGCCATCCACGTTAGAAACAAAGTGCATGTTCAGGTGATTTTTGTACGGCTTAAGCGCCTCGGTCACCATGTAAGGGCCCAAGTCCGAACCACCGATACCGATATTCACCACATCGGTGATCGCTTTGCCGGTGTAACCGGTCCACAGCCCACTGATCACTTTGTCGCAAAACGCTTTCATCTTAGCCAGTACCGCATTGACTTGCGGCATCACGTCCTGACCATCGACCATAATTGGCGTGTTGCTACGGTTACGCAGCGCCACGTGCAGCACCGCCCGATCTTCGGTGCGGTTAATTTTGTCCCCACGGAACATGGCGGCAATCGCCTCTGGCAGTTTGGTCTCGTGCGCCAACGCCAACAGGTGCTGCATAGTTGATTGATTAATCAAGTTTTTTGAATAATCTAACAAAAACTGATCTTCAAATGTCGCGGAATATGCGTTAAAACGGAGGGGATCGTCAGCGAACAAATCGCGTAATGTTACATTACGCATGGATTGATAATGTTGCGTTAGTGCCTGCCACGCCGCAGTCTGAGTAGGATTAATCGAGTTCATTGTGATGCATCCATGTAGTGCTTGGTCGTTTATAACCATAGATTGGTTTAATTAAATAACAAATTCCGACGGATGACAGCTCAAATCACAGCTATGCAGCCGGGTTTGACGAAAGTTTACTACTCTGAGCGCAATCAATAACCAAGATCCCCCCAGACAGAGATTAGGATCACAGTTTTATTACTACAATTCGGTCCCGACCGCTTTGCAGCAGACAGGCGCAGGAGAAAAAAGCATGGGATCAGAAGACAGCGAGCATTTGCTGGATACCGAAATACAACTCTTTACCGGCAAAAAAACCGAAACCTTGCACGGACTGTGCAGCGCGATTTACAAAATGCCCTGCCAAGAGGCGGTTTACCTGAGCGAAACCGGCTTTCAAGGCGATGAACAAGCCGATCAGCGCCATCACGGCGGCCCTGATCGCGCCTTGCACTATTATCCGGCCGAACATTACGCCTACTGGCAAGCGTGCTACCCCGAAGTACCACACTTCCATCCGAGTGGATTTGGCGAAAACCTCTCCGGCATCGGTCTGACTGAAGAAAACTGCCACGTTGGCGATATCTTTCGTCTCGGCGAAGCGCGCGTGCAGATCAGCCAACCACGCTCACCGTGCTACAAACTGAATCTGCGCTTTGATGTGGTCGATTTGGCCTGTCAGATGCAAAAAAGTGGCCGTACCGGCTGGCTGCTGCGGGTACTGCAACCGGGTTGGGTCAAACCGGGGGATAAACTGATCCTAGAAGCCCATGGCAGCACACCGCTATCGCTGTACCACATGAACCACATCTTCTTTAATGAGCCGCTCAATCACGTCGGTTTAGTCGCAATGGCTGATTGCGCCGAACTGTCGGCCAGTTGGAAAGATAAAGTGGTGCAGCGCCTGCAAACCGGCTGGGTAGAAGATTGGAACCGCCGCTTATTCGGTCATGCCCTGTGGGCGCGGGAGCCGCACTCACCGCTCTGACGTGCATAGCGGCACTTAAGCATAAACCCTAAGTCACATGGCTCGTGGTAATAGAAATAACACGCTGAGACAAAAAAAAGCGCGCCCCTTGGAACTTGGGACGCGCTTTTTTCTCAATATCTGCGCACAGCTATCAGGAATTAGTCACCGACATACTGCATCTGCACTCGCGAGGTCAGCTTGGTCACCAGCTCATAGGTGATCACGCCGGTATGCTCGGCCACCTTTTCGCACGGTAAGCCTTCGCCCCACAGCGTGGCTTCATCGCCCACTTTGTCTTGCGAATCTGGCCCCAAGTCTACCGTCAGCATATCCATCGACACCCGGCCCACTAACGGCACGATACGGCCATTGAGCAGCACTGGAGTTCCGGTAGCCGCATCACGCGGATAGCCATCACCGTAGCCGATAGCGACCACGCCAATGCGCGTATCCCGCTCACTGATCCAGCAACCGCCGTAACCGACCGCCTCACCCGCTTTGTGCTCACGCACTGCAATCAGGCTGGATTTCAAGGTCATGGCCGGGCGCAACCCATAATGAGAGGCATACGGCGTGCTAAATGGCGACACACCGTACATCACGATCCCTGGGCGTACCCAGTCGCGATGCGAGTCTGGCCACAGCAAAATGCCCCCCGAGGCCGCAATCGACTGCGCGCCGGGCTTACCGATGGTCAGACTGTCAAAGCAGGCCATCTGATCCAAGGTTGTGCTCACATGCGGCTCATCAGCGCGGCTAAAATGGCTCATAAAGCGCACCGGCTGCACCACATTCGGGCAACGTGACAGGCGCTGATAGAACGCCTCAGCATGCTCTGGACGCACGCCTAAACGGTGCATGCCAGTATCGAGCTTCATCCATACCGTCACAGGACGCTCTAACTCAGATTGCTCCAGCGCTTCGAGCTGTTCAATGCTGTGCACCACGGTATCGATGTTATTGGCGACCAACACCGGCAGGTCTTCGGCCGAGAAGAAACCCTCCAGCATCAAGATAGGTTTGACGATGCCACCAGAGCGCAGCGCCAGCGCTTCTTCCAGACGCGCCACCCCAAAACAGCCGGCTTGCTCTTTTACCGTATGCGCCACTTCCAGCAGGCCATGCCCGTAACCATTGGCCTTTACCACCGCAATAATGTTGCTGTTAGGAGCAAACGCTTTCACCTGCTCCAAATTATGTCGCAAAGCGCCGCGGTCAATCACTGCGGTAGCTGCTTTCATCTTGTCTAATCCTTAATACTCATCGTCATAGGCTGGGCCGGCATAGTTATCAAACCGCGACCACTGCCCTTGGAAAGCCAGACGTACAGAGCCAATCGGGCCGTTACGCTGCTTACCGATAATGATCTCGGCCACGCCTTTCAGATCACTGTTCTCGTGATAAACCTCATCACGATAAATAAACATAATCAGGTCGGCATCCTGCTCGATGGAGCCTGATTCACGCAAGTCCGAGTTCACCGGGCGCTTATCGGCCCGTTGTTCCAGACTCCGGTTCAGCTGCGACAGTGCCACCACCGGAACCTGCAACTCTTTCGCCAGCGCTTTGAGGGAGCGGGAAATTTCGGCAATTTCCAACGTCCGGTTATCCGATAACGACGGTACCCGCATCAACTGCAAGTAGTCGACCATGATGAGGCTCAGGCCCCCGTGCTCACGGAAAATCCGCCGTGCTCGAGCGCGCAATTCGGTCGGGGTCAGACCGGAGGAGTCATCGATGTACATGTTGCGTTTTTCCAGCAGCAGCCCCATGGTGCTAGAGATCCGCGCCCAGTCCTCGTCATCGAGCTGGCCGGTACGGATCCGAGTTTGATCCACCCGCGACAATGACGCCAACATACGCATCATGATCTGTTCGGCAGGCATCTCCAGACTGAAAATCAGTACCGGTTTTTCCTGCATCATGGCCGCGTTTTCACACAAGTTCATCGCAAAGGTGGTTTTACCCATCGATGGACGCGCCGCCACGATAATCAAATCTGACGATTGCAAACCGGCGGTCTTCTTATCCAGATCGGTAAAGCCGGTCGACACCCCTGTCACCCCGTCATGCGGGCGCTGATACAGCTGCTCGATACGGGATACGGTGTCTTCCAAGATTTGCTCGATGCTCTTCGGGCCATCATCTTTACTGGCACGGTTTTCGGCAATCTGGAACACTTTGGACTCAGCCAGATCGAGCAGATCTTCGCTGTTACGTCCCTGCGGATCGTAACCGGCATCGGCAATTTCGTGCGCTACCGCAATCATCTCACGCACAATCGCGCGCTCACGCACGATATCGGCATACGCGCCAATATTGGCCGCACTCGGGGTGTTTTTCGACAGCTCCGCCAAATAGGCAAAGCCGCCCACATCTTCCAGCGAGCCTTGTAACTCTAACGATTCCGATAAGGTGATCAAATCGATAGGTCGGCTGCTCTCCAGCAAACGCTGCATCTGCTCGAAGATCAAACGATGGGGTTTGCTGTAAAAGTCCCGTGCGACCACGCGCTCGGCAACGTTATCCCACCGTTCGTTATCCAGCATCAATCCGCCCAGTACTGACTGCTCGGCTTCGAGGGAATGAGGTGGCAACTTGATGCCGTCAACCTGTGTATCTTTACGCGAGGGTTTTATTTGTTTGACCGCCATAGACGTTCGCTGTATCTGAGAGCGCCAGCCGCTGGCTGACAAAAATAGACTGAGCCTGCGAGTATAACGCGCGGACGCAGGATAGAAAATCCGTAATTAATGACGGATTGCAGACAAAGAAAAACGCCGGCATAAGCCGGCGTCTTCTTTAAACGAGGGAGCGAAACAATTAAGCTTCAGCTTCTACGTTTACAACTACAGTAGCGAATACTTCGCCGTGCAGTTGGAAGCGGATTTCGTGCTCACCAGTGGTACGCAGGGCACCATTGTCCAGACGAACTTCGCTCTTGCAAACTTCAACGCCTGCTGCGGTTACGGCATCAGCGATATCGCGAGTACCGATAGAACCGAACAGTTTGCCACCGTCGCCAGCTTTAGAAACGATGGTTACGCGAGCCAGGTTGGTCAGAGCTTCGGCGCGTGCAGATGCAGCAACCAGAGTCTCAGCCAGTTTGGCTTCCAGTTCAGCGCGACGGGCTTCGAAGAACTCGATGTTCTTCTTAGTTGCCATCACTGCTTTACCCTGAGGCACCAGGTAGTTACGAGCGTAACCAGCCTTTACGTTTACCTTGTCACCAAGGCTGCCCAGGTTTGCAATTTTATCAAGCAGAATAACTTCCATTACCGTGTCCTCTTTAGAGTCTCAAAATACAGACAGTCGCCGATTACTGATGAGAATCAGTGTACGGCAGCAGAGCCAGGTAACGTGAACGCTTGATAGCGCGTGCCAGCTGACGCTGGTACTTAGCACGGGTACCTGTGATACGGCTAGGAACAATCTTGCCGCTTTCGGTAATGTAGTTCTTCAGAGTGAAGGTATCTTTGTAGTCGATCTCTTGAACGCCTTCCGCTGTGAAACGGCAGAACTTACGACGACGGAAATAACGTGCCATGTGGCTTGTCTCCTGAATCTATAAATTCGATCTGCTCGGCATGCAACACTAATTGGTTTAGCCCGTTTCGGGTCTGATGTTGGGTGATAAAACCACTTGCCATCAGGTTGCTGCCAACCGCTAATCTGTGAGTATTGGCTTGTGACGCTTGCCCACTGAGTACCACGACGATGCGGCACCAAGCTTGACGTTGAAATCCCGCTTCCTGCTGTACTGAACGATGTTCAAGTACGAACTGACAATGCGGAATTCCAGCGGGGCTGACGGATCGCTTGGGCGCCTTGCACACTGTGCCGGACAGAACCAGACGATTCGTTGTCATAGCGATAATTACTCAGCAGCTTCCTCTGCGCTGTCATCAGCACCAGCGAAATCTTCACGACGCTCACGACGCTCTTCTTTCGCTTTAGCCATTGGAGACGCTTCAGTTACTGCATGCTTAGTACGCATGATCAGGTTACGGATAACAGCGTCGTTGTAGCGGAAGTTGGTTTCCAGCTCGTCAATCACTTCCTGAGTCGCTTCTACGTTCATCAGAACATAGTGAGCTTTGTGCAGTTTGTTGATTGGGTAAGCCAGCTGACGACGACCCCAGTCTTCCAGACGGTGGATAGTACCACCAACTGCTTTGATAGAGCCGGTGTAGCGCTCGATCATGCCTGGAACCTGTTCGCTCTGGTCAGGATGAACCATAAATACGATTTCGTAATGACGCATCAATTGCTCCTTACGGATTATTCAGCCTCCGATCCGGGTCAGTCGCCAAGCCCGCGGAAGCAAGGAACGATTTTAAAGTACGACTGAATTTAAGCCGCAGAAGTGTACTGAACCAGACGGGGGAATACAAGGATATTCGCGCAGCGCCAACAGAAAAGCGACAAAACAACGGCGGCGAAAACGTAAACCGACTGCGCAACAGTTGTACCGCGCGGCAGACAGCTACCGATAAATAAAAAATGCCGATGTCACCCTAAGGTCACATCGGCATTAGTTCCGGATTTATACCCTTCCAACTTAAAGCTGCAGCGGTGTTGGCTACGTTCGTTCACCCCAATCACATAGATTACCTATGCTCATGGGGATTCACTCACTTGCCGCCTACCTGCAACTTCAAGTTGTTTGGGTATAGCCTGTTGCCAAAGACCGATTATTTAGCCGCTAAACGCTGACGTACCGCTTCAAACAGGCATACACCGGTTGCCACGGACACGTTCAGAGAAGAGACGGTACCAGCCATTGGGATGCTGATCAGCTCATCGCAATGCTCACGGGTCAGACGGCGCATGCCATCGCCTTCCGCGCCCATCACAATCGCCAGCGGGCCGGTCAGTTTGCTGTGGTACAGGTCATGAGTAGCTTCACCCGCTGTTCCCACCAGCCACACACCGCGCTCTTGCAGCATCCGCATGGTGCGCGCCAGATTGGTGACGCTAATCAGTGGCACGTGCTCTGCCGCGCCACAGGCCACTTTACTGGCAATGGCGTTAAGCTTGGCGGAACGATCACGCGGGGCGATCACTGCGTGCACACCGGCCGCATCGGCGCTACGTAAGCACGCACCGAGGTTATGCGGATCGGTAACGCCATCCAAGATCAGCAGGAAAGGCACGTCAACGCGGTCGAGCAAATCACCCAAGTCATGCTCATCATACTGCTTGGCCTCGGTCACGCGCGCCACAATACCTTGGTGCACCGCACCGTCGGATTTGTTGTCCAGCACGGCGCGGTTAGCCAGCTGGATGCTGATGCCCAAACGACGCAGCTCGTTGAGCAGTGGACGCATGCGCTCATCTTCACGACCCTTGAGCACGAATACATCGATAAAGCGCTCCGGATCAGACTCCAGCAGGGATTTGACGGCATGAATACCGAAAATAACATCACTCATGAACGATTATTTCTTCTTCCGGTTAGGTTTCTTGCTTCCGCCGGTACGGGACGGGCGGGATGACTTGACCACTTTGGACTTTTTCGGTCCGCGGCCTTCCGGTGCCTTGGTCGGTTCAAAGAACGGCGTCCCTTTGCCACCGCGGCTTTCTGCTTTGCGGTCAGCAATTTTCTTCAAGGCGTCTTTGGCCGCCTTACGGGCGGTCTTTCCAGCACCGCGCGGCTGGCGCTCAGTCTGGGTTAGCATAAAGTCTATCTTACGTTCATCCAGATGCACAGCCGCCACCTTGACCTGCACCGCATCGCCGAGGCGATAGATGTTGCCAAGGTTCTCGCCAATCAAGCGCTGACCGATAGCATCGTACTGGTAGTAGTCATTAGCCAGTGACGACACATGCACCAGACCATCGATAAACAACTCATCCAGACGGACAAAGAAGCCAAAGCCGGTCACCGCTGCAATCACGCCGCGGAACTCTTCGCCCACGTGATCTTGCATGTACTCGCACTTGAGCCAATCGGAAACATCACGGGTGGCATCATCGGCGCGGCGCTCGCACATCGAGCAGTGCTCGCCGAGCACATCCATATCGCTGTCGAGGTAGTGCCAGCCGCCTGTTGGCGTCCAACGCTCTTTGGCCTGTCCAGCTTGTTTGGCCAGCAGGTACTTGATCCCGCGGTGCAACGACAAGTCTGGGTAACGGCGAATTGGCGAGGTAAAGTGCGCATAGGCTTCTAACGCCAGACCGAAGTGACCGCGGTTATCCGGATCGTAAATCGCCTGCTTCATGGAGCGCAGCAACATGGTCTGGATCAGCTCATGGTCAGTCCGCTCACGCACATCTTCCATCA
Organism: Plesiomonas sp. ZOR0011; assembly: GCF_000800945.1. NCBI lineage: Bacteria > Pseudomonadati > Pseudomonadota > Gammaproteobacteria > Enterobacterales > Enterobacteriaceae > Plesiomonas > Plesiomonas sp. ZOR0011. Next base: position 18,991 of record NZ_JRKB01000012.1, on the reverse strand, counting down.
GCTTGGCGTAATCGGCCGGCTCCGGCTTGATGCCACCACCAAGGCTCAGCCCCAGCTCGCTTAAGAAACTGCGAAAACCGGTCAAACGCTCTTCGCCTGGCAAATCATGCACGCGGTACAACGCCGGCTCTTGGTATTTCTCCATAAAGCGTGCCGCCGAGATGTTGGCCAAGATCATGCACTCTTCGATGATCTTATGTGCATCATTACGCACCAGCGGCACAATGCGCTCAATACGGCGCTCAGCGTTGAAGATGAACTGGGTTTCTTCGGTTTCAAAATCAATCGCACCGCGTTGGTTGCGGTTTTTACGCAGCATCTTGTACAAGCCATACAGCTCTTCCAAGTGCGGCACCAACGGCGCGTAATGCTCACGCAGCTCTTCATCCCCTTCCAGCATGCGCCAAACCTTGTTGTAGGTCAGACGCGCGTGGGAGTTCATCACTGCTTCATAGAAGGTGTACGAGGTGAGCTTACCGCGTGCGGAGATGGTCATTTCACACACCATACACAGGCGATCAACCTGCGGGTTAAGTGAACACAGACCGTTCGACAGCACTTCCGGCAGCATCGGGATCACTTGCGATGGGAAATACACTGAGGTGCCACGGTTACGCGCTTCGTCATCCAGCGCGGTTTTTGGCCGCACATAGTAGCTGACATCGGCAATCGCGACCCACAGACGCCAACCCCCAGACGGGATCTGCTCGCAATAGACCGCGTCATCGAAGTCGCGTGCATCTTCACCATCGATAGTCACCAATGGCAGCTCACGCAGGTCGATACGCCCTTGCTTAGCTTCTTCGGGGACTTCTTCGGTCAGCTTGCTGACTTGCTTTTCCACTGCCGCCGGCCAGACATGCGGAATATCGTGGTTACGCAAGGCAATTTGGATTTCCATGCCGGGTGCCATGTTCTCCCCCAGCACTTCGACAATTTTACCCACGGCATTGATGCGACGACCTGGACGCTGAGTCAGCTCGACCACCACCACGTGCCCCATGCGAGCACCGTGACGATCGTCAGGCGGGATCATAATATCTTGGCAGATCCGCTGATCATCCGGCACCACAAAACCGATACCCTGATCCATAAAATAGCGCCCCACGATCTGCGCTTTGCGCGGCTCTAATACCCGCACTACACGCGCTTCGCGGCGACCACGGCGATCCATGCCCATCGGTTGGGCCATGATCACATCACCGTGCAACACCTGGCGCATCTGATCGTTAGGCAAGAACAGATCATCGCTCTGTCCTTCAACGCGGACAAAGCCATAGCCATCGCGGTGGCCAATCACCGTGCCACGCACCATATCCAGCCGCTCAGGCAAGGCATAGCATTGACGACGGGTGAACACCAGTTGTCCATCGCGCTCCATAGCGCGCAGACGACGGCGCATAGCTTCTTGTAATTCGTCGTCAGTTAGCCCAAGTTCTGCGCATAACTCATCGCGGGAGGCTGGCGCGGCGCGCTCGGCAAGGTGGGCCAGAATAAATTCTCGGCTTGGGATCGGATGCTCGTATTTTTCGGCTTCTCGTTCCAGAAATGGATCCTGCGACATAATCACTGTCCGGTTGGGGAGGGGTGTTCCGAGTATACCCTATTCTGACAAGTGTAACAGCTGACGTAACGGCAAGTTTTGACTGACCAAATCCGCCAACGTGAATTTGTCTAACTCGGCTAAAAACGCCGCTGACGCCTGCGCCAACACCTGCTTTAACCGGCACGCTGGGGTGATATGACAAAACTCGCTGCTACAGTTAACCAGCTGCAATGGCTCTAAACCACGCACCACATCGCCGACCCGAATTTGCTCGGCCGGTAGCCCTAGTCGGATCCCGCCATTTTTGCCACGCACCGCTTCGACAATCCCCAACCGGCTGAGCTGGTTGATGATCTTCACCATATGGTTACGCGATACCCCATACACCTCGGTCACTTCCGTGATATTGGTCAGCTGGCCTTGTGGCAGCAACGCCATGTAAATCAATGCCCGCAAACCGTAATCGGTAAAACTGGTCAGTTGCACTGCATTTTTCTCCTGCGGCAAACGCATGTTAACCGGCGCACAAAGTTGCCCCGTTTCTGCGGATAATGATTGACCTTAAAGATATATTTAATATACAACTTACCCAGCGTAAGTTGCATTATAACTATACCTTCATTAATTAGCTTCAATAAACGACACCTGCAGAGACAGACGTTATGTTAGATCCCAACATCATCGCTACCATCAAAGCTACCGCGCCCGCCGTGGCGGCCACCGGCCCAGCCCTGACGGCACACTTCTATGATCGCATGTTTGCTCACAATCCTGAATTGCAAAATATCTTCAACATGGCGCACCAATCCAGTGGTCGCCAACGTGAAGCGCTGTTCAATGCGATTGTGGCCTATGCCAATAATATCGATAATCTGGCCGCCCTGCTGCCTGCGGTAGAGAAAATCGCGCAAAAGCATGCCAGTTTCAACATTCAACCGGCGCAATACCAGATTGTTGGCGAGCATCTGCTGGCCACCATCCGCGAGCTGCTCAATCCTGGCCAAGAGGTATTGGATGCGTGGGGTGCGGCCTATCAGCTGCTGGCCGATATCTTTATCCAGCGCGAAAGCGCCATTTATGCCGAGCGCACCACCGCGCAAGGCGGCTGGCAGGGTACCCGGACGTTTCGGATCAGCTGTAAACAAGCTGAAAGTGACGTGATCACCAGCTTGGTGCTGACGCCGGTTGATGGCCTGCCGGTGGTAGATTTCCTGCCAGGTCAGTATCTGGGGATTTATCTGCAGCCAGAATCGTTTACTTACCGCGAGATCCGCCAGTATTCGCTGTCGGCAGCGCCAAATGGCCGCGATTACCGCATCGCGGTCAAGCGTGAGCCAGGCGGCGTGGTCTCCAATTATCTGCATGATCAGGCGCAAGAAGGCGACTGTATCGACGTCGCGCCGCCATACGGCGACTTTTTCCTGCCGGCGCAGAGTGACACGCCAGTGTGCTTGCTCTCGGCCGGTGTCGGACAAACGCCGATGCTGAGCATGTTGCAGCATCTGGCGGCACGTGGTCATCAGCAACCGGTGCACTGGCTACATGCGGCGGAAAACGGTGCCCAATTGGCGTTCAATGACGAAAGTCGCGCCCTATGCCACACGCACGGCTTTTCCCACCATGTCTGGCTACGTGAGCCACTGGCCAGCGATCGTCAGGCGGAAGATTATCAGCATCAGGGCTTAATGGATCTGCAACCGCTGCGCGCAACACTGGATCAAGCACAGATGCACTACTATTTCTGCGGTCCACTGGGCTTTATGCAGCATGTGGCGGCGCAACTGCAGCAATGGGGCGTGCCAGAAGAACGCATGCATTACGAGTGTTTTGGCCCGCACAAGGTGCTGTAACGCAACGTGACCACGGTGGCGACAACACACTACGCACGACAACCGCAGTAAACAAAACGGGAAGCGACATGCTTCCCGTTGTTTTATCTCGGCATTGCTCGTAGAGCGCTCACCAAAAACCGTTCTGGCGGGTCGCGCGCTGTACCGCGTTGGCCGGCATTCGAGCAGCTAAGGCAGCGCGCAGACGGCTGATCAGCTGATGCTGCGCTGGGGCTTGTACGATGGTTTCCGACAGCCAGCGATAGGTATCTTCATAATCGAGCGGACTGCCCTGATTGGCCACCAGCATTTGCGCAAGTTCAATACGCGCATGAGTATTGCCTAAACTTGCCGCTTCGCGGAAAAAACGCACCGCTTTATCGGCGTCGGCCTGCACAAAGCGCCCCTGTCGGTACAATTGTCCCAAACGCAAGAACGCAGCCGGCAGCGCTTGCTGCGCCGCTTGGCGCAAGTAATAAACGCCTAATTCGGGGTTTTGTGGGATGCATACCCCTTCGGTCAGCATGTCGCCCCACAAGAACTGGTAAGCGGGGTATTCGGCCTGACGCGCGCGCAGCTCGATATCCTGCACCAGCTGGCACTGGTCGGCCTGCACCTGTTTCAAGTGCTGCTCACTGTCAATTTCACGCAGTAATGCCTCTTGCTGATACACCTCAACCGGTGAACCACCATCGGCATACACTGCCGTGCTCAGCAGCAAACCTGCTGGCCACAACCACGCTAACCACCTGCGTTTCATGATCTGATCCCGTCACTGTTACTCTTTGCTTGTATCGGCCACTACACGCCAAACTTTACTGAACGGGCGCGCAATTCACCTGCCCCTAAAACGCAACAAGCCGACCCGAAGGTCGGCTTGGAAACCAGGCAGTCTGTTTTGCCGTGCCCGTTACAGCGCGGAGCAAACCACCAACATTCTATTCTGTGAACGGATGATTATTCTGCGAATGGATGGCGCAGGATCATGGTCTGGTTACGATCCGGACCGGTGGAAATGATGTCGACTGGCACTTCAGTCAGCTCTTCCAGACGGCGGATGTAATCACGCGCGGCCTGTGGCAGCTGCTCAACGGAAGTAGCACCAAAGGTGCTCTCGCTCCAACCTGGCATGGTTTCGTAGACTGGCTCGATACCTTCCCAGCCTTCAGCAGCCATTGGAGGAATGTCGGTCACACGGCCATCTGGCATGCGGTAGGCAGTACAGATCTTCACTTCTTTCAGGCCATCCAGCACGTCCAACTTGGTCAGACAGAAACCGGACATGGAGTTCAGCGCAGCAGCACGGCGTACCGCAACAGCATCGAACCAACCGCAACGACGACGACGACCGGTGGTAGCACCAAACTCGTTACCCTGCTTGCACAGGTACTCGCCCACGTCATCAAACAGCTCAGTTGGGAATGGACCGGCGCCCACACGGGTGGTGTACGCTTTCACAATCCCCATCACGTAGTCCAGATAACGCGGACCGAAGCCAGAGCCGGTCGCCACGCCACCAGCGGTAGTGTTGGAAGAGGTCACGTACGGATAGGTACCGTGGTCGATGTCCAGCAGGGTGCCTTGCGCCCCTTCGAACATGATGAATTCACCGTTCTTACGCGCTTTTTCCAGCAGATCGGTGACATCCACCACCATGCTGGTCAGGATGTCAGCAATCGCCATCACATCATCCAGCACGGTCTGGTAATCAATTGGCTCAACCTTGTACAGGTTCACCAGTTGGAAGTTGTGGTATTCCACCACGTCTTTCAGTTTGGCGGCAAAGCTTTCTTTGTCGAACAGATCGCCAACACGCAGGCCACGACGCGCCACTTTATCTTCGTACGCTGGGCCGATACCACGACCGGTGGTACCGATAGCTTTCGCACCACGCGCTTTCTCACGCGCCATGTCCAGTGCCACGTGGTATGGCAGGATCAGTGGGCAGGCTTCAGACAGCAGCAGACGCTCACGCACAGGAATACCGCGCGCTTCCAGCTCTTTCATTTCACGCATCAGCGCATCCGGTGCCAGCACCACGCCGTTGCCGATAATACTTTTCACGTTCTCACGCAGGATCCCAGACGGGATCAGATGCAGTACGGTTTTTTCACCGTCAATTACCAGAGTATGGCCTGCATTGTGACCGCCCTGATAGCGGACCACGTATTGTGCTTTTTCGGTCAGCAGGTCAACGACCTTACCTTTCCCTTCATCACCCCACTGGGTGCCGAGTACAACAACGTTTTTGCCCATGGTTCTTTATTCACCTGCAGTTAAAAGAGAAGTTTACCAAACTGAAAACCGGTATCCAGCATTAAAATACCGCTTCCGCGTTTTTGCACAATGTTTTGTCGCCCCGTAATCGCGCACGGCCATCACCGCAGCCGCGCAGTACTCAACGGCTGCACATCACATAAATGACCACACCAGCCACCACCAGCGCGCCACCAATACGGCGCAACATGGTCTGCGGCTGGGCCGCCAGCTGGGTCACCATGCTACGCCAGCGCTCTGGCCATAACATCGGCCCTAAGCCTTCGATAATCAGCACTAAACCCAAGGCCAACCAGATACTTTGATTCATTGCTCAAGGCTCCTGCCTACCGGCCACCCCATCTCAATCGGTGACCCATAAGCGCTAAAAAAGAGACATAAAAAAGGACAAGATCCTGCGATCTTGTCCCCCTGTTACGCGCCGTATTATGGCTTATTTTTGCGGCTGTGGCTGCGGTGACTGCATATATTGGAAGAAGTCACTGCCTGGCTTGATCACCAGCAGATCTTGCTTGCCACGGAAGCTGTTTTCATACGCTTTCAAGCTACGAATGAAAGAGTAGAACTCCGGATCTTTGCTATACGCATCAGCATAGATCTTGGCTGCAGTAGCATCACCTTGACCGCGCAGCGTACGGGATTTACTTTCCGCTTCGGCTTGCATAACGGTGACTCGGCGATCCACATCGGCGCGAATGATCTCAGCCTGCTCGCGGCCCTGTGAACGGTGTTCACGCGCCACGGCAGTACGCTCCGCACGCATCCGCTGATAGATGGAGTTAGAGACTTCAGCCGGCAGGTTAATTTGCTTCACCCGCACGTCCACCACCTCAATACCCAGATCTGCGGTGCTGTCAGCGCCAGTATTCAGCGCTGTACGCGCATCATCCATCAACTCGCCACGTGATCCAGAAACGATATCCTTAATGGTACGGCTACCGATTTCCGAACGCAGACGGTCGCTGATTTTGCGTTTCAACAGCGCTTCCGCTTGCAGCATGTTGCCGCCGCCGGTCGCCAGATAGTAACGGCCAAAATCTTTGATCCGCCATTTGACGTAAGAGTCGACGATCAGATCTTTTTTCTCCGCGGTCACGAAACGATCGGCTTGATCGTCCATGGTTTGTACCCGCGCATCGAGCAGTTTCACGCTATCGATAAACGGCATCTTCAGATGCAGGCCTGGGTTATACACCTGCACCACATCTTGCCCATCACGCTTGACCTTGCCAAAGCGCAGCACGATCCCGCGCTCGCCCTCTTTCACCACAAACAGTGAGGAGGAGCCCAACAGCACGGCCACAATGACCGCCGGGATGATAAACTTCTTCATGCTTAGAATCTCCCCTGACGGTCTTGGCTGTTGACGTTGGTTCGGCTGTCTTGTCCTTGTCCTTCGGTGCTGTTGTAAGTACCGGAGTTACGGCCGATCTCGTTCAACGACGGGACGCTGACGGCGGCAGCAGCAGCATCGGCTGCACTTTGAGCACCGTCTTTCTTCATCAGGGAATCCGTTGGCAGCATCAGCACGTTATTGGCATTGGTATCCACCAGCACCTTGTTGCTGTTGCTCAACACTTTTTCCATGGTATCGAGGTACATACGCTCACGGGTTACCTTAGGCGCCGCCTGATACTCTGGCAGCAGTGCATTGAAGCGATCCGCATCACCCTTGGCTTCCAGAATCACACGCTCTTTATAAGCTTGTGCTTCTTCTTCAACCCGCTTCACGTTACCACGCGCTTTTGGCTCAACTTCACGCGCATAGGCTTCCGCTTCACGGATGAAACGCTGTTCATCTTCTTGCGCCGCGATAGCGTCATCGAAAGCTTCTTTCACTTCTTCTGGCGGACGCGCTGACTGGAAGTTCACATCCAGCACCTGCAAGCCCATGTTGTATGGCGCGATGATTTGATCCAGCAGCACCCAAGTATCTTGACGTACCTTGGCACGGCCTCGAGTCAGCACTTCATCCATCTTGGTATGACCGACGACATAACGCAGGGCGCTGTCAGTAGCCTGACGCAAGCTGTCATCAGGGTTGCTGACGCTAAACAGGTATTTGGCCGGGTCGGCGACTTTGTACTGCACGTTCATTTCCACGCGCACCACGTTTTCGTCCTGAGTCAGCATGAAACCCGATGCCGGTAACTCACGTACCGCCTCCACGTTCACCGGGGTGACCGATTCGATGAAGGTTGGCTTCCAGTTCAGGCCAGGCTGCACAATACGGTCATATTTGCCCAAGCGGGTGACTACGCCCCGTTCGGCTTCTTTAATCGTATAGAACCCACTGACGCCCCATACCAAGACCGCAGCGGCTACCGCCAGCCCCACCAGACGCGGGGTGAACTTAAAGCCCTGACTGCTGCCCGGATTATTCGGGTCATCGTTGTTGTTCTTCCCGCCACCTAATTTCTTGCCAAGCTTGCGGAATACATCGTCCAGATCCGGAGGACCCTGATCGCGGCCACCACTGCGGTTACCCCAAGGGTCGCGGTCCTGTCCGTTGTTACCGGGCTGATTCCACGCCATCTCTTACTCCATTAACTAAAACGTGCCGTCAGGCACTACAATTTAAGCAGATACCTCGGTATGAATTGTCGCTTCCAACTCGGTTTCCTGCTTGCATAAACGACGCCAGTCTACCGCCGGCATTCGGATATTTAACCACAGGCTTCCGTCTTCCTCATCGATACGTTCATCCACTAACGCGTCGAGCTGATACAGACGGCTGCGCAGACGCCACAGGCGCGGCGACAGATGCAGCTGATACTCCACAATATCCTGTGCCAGTAATTCACTGATCGCCTGAAACAGCAAATCCATACCGGCACCGGTATGGGCTGACACCCAGACGTGGGTTGGCACACCTTCGTCATTACGGGCAATGCGCGGTACGACCTCATCAATCAGGTCAATTTTGTTCATCACGCGCAAGACCGGAATTTCGTCGGCCTCAATCTCGTGCAGCACATGCTCCACGGCCTGAATGTTATCATCGATCCGCGGGTCGGCCGCATCAATCACATGCAGTAACAGTGTAGCTTCCTGCGTCTCTTGTAGCGTAGCTTTAAATGCGGAGACCAGATCGTGCGGCAAGTGACGGATAAAGCCCACCGTATCGGCCAATACCACCGGTCCAACATCGGTTACGTCAATCCGGCGCAACGTCGGATCCAGCGTAGCAAACAGCTGATCCGCTGCGTATACCCCAGCTTCGGTGATGGTGTTAAACAGGCTCGATTTACCGGCGTTGGTATAGCCAACTAACGACACCGTAGGGATCTCGGCACGGTTTCGTGCGCGACGTCCTTGCTGGCGCTGCTTAGCGACTTTCTCCAATCGGCTCAAAATCACACGGACCCGCTCTTTAAGCAGACGACGGTCCGTTTCCAGTTGCGTTTCCCCCGGCCCACGTAGACCGATACCGCCTTTTTGTCGCTCCAGGTGTGTCCAACCGCGTACCAAACGTGTGGCTAAGTGGCGTAGCTGAGCGAGTTCAACTTGCAACTTACCTTCGTGAGTACGGGCGCGCTGGGCAAAAATATCCAGGATCAGACCGGTGCGATCAATGACGCGGCATTGACACAAACCTTCAAGGTTACGTTCTTGGGCGGGAGAGAGTGCGTGGTTAAACAGGATGACCGATGCACCAGTGGCGGCTACCGCCGCCGCGATCTCTTCGGCTTTACCTTCGCCGACGAAATACTTGGAATGCGGCGCACGGCGGCTACCGGTGATCACCTGCACCGCCGTAACACCCGCAGAGGATACCAGAGTCTCGAACTCTCTGAGATCCTCTACATCCCGCTCTTGCGGGAAATTGATGTGCACCAATATCGCCTGTTCACCAGCTTCATAACGATCAAACAAGCTAATGGCTCCTAAAGCCGGAATTATTCAGTGTCAGTCAGTTCTTGCGGTGCTGGAGTAGAACCCTGCGCGGCATGAGCTGTACCGGTGTGGCCACTGTTGCTGTGATGCGATACAGGGCGAGCCGGAACTACCGTTGAAATAGCATGCTTATAAACCATCTGGCTGACTGTGTTTTTCAGCAGGATCACAAACTGATCGAAAGATTCGATCTGGCCCTGCAGCTTGATACCGTTAACCAGATAAATAGAAACCGGAACGCGCTCACGGCGCAGTGCGTTCAAAAACGGGTCTTGCAGAGATTGCCCCTTAGCCATTTTCTCTTTTCCTTATTTGTTTGTTGTTGTAGCAATTATTCAATTAATTAATAGTGCACATGGGAGCATAGAAGATTGTACACAAACCATTATTCAACCTCTAATAGCTTTGATAACGATTTGTAACGCTTCTTGTGGCTGATCACTGTCTAGCCACGTTACTTCAGGCCAACCTCGCAACCATGTCATCTGCCGTTTCGCCAGTTGGCGGGTGGCACAAATACCCCGGTATGCCATTTCCTGTGCATCGTAATCACCACGCAAATGTTCCCACATCTGCCGATAACCCACGCACCGGATCGATGGCAGATCCGGATTAAGATCGCCGCGCTCGAACAGCTTCCGTACTTCTTGTTCAAACCCTGCTTCCAGCATGTTCTGAAAGCGTATGGCGATACGTTCATGCAATTGCGCCCGCGTTGCCGGTGCAATTGCAAATTGCTGAACGCGATACGGGAGTTGATCTCCCTGAATTTGCGTCAGCTCTGTTAAAGTTTTACCTGAAATGGCAAAAACTTCCAATGCCCGACTTAAACGCTGCGGATCATTGGGATGGATCCGCGCCGCAGAGACCGGATCAATACGTTGCAAATCTTCATGCAAGGCAGCCCAACCACGGGTTGCGGCCGCTTGCTCGATCTCCGCCCGCACCGCCGGATCGGCCGACGGTAACGGCGATAACCCTTCTAACAGGGCTTTAAAATATAACATAGTGCCGCCAACCAGCAGCGGGATCTTACCCGCGGCAGTGATCTCGGCCATTTCGCGCAGCGCATCGGCACGAAAATCGGCGGCAGAATAAGCCTGCGCCGGATCGCGAATGTCGATCAGACGGTGTGGCGCCAGCGCCAGCTCGTCAGCCGACGGCTTAGCGGTACCGATATCCATACCGCGATAGATCAGGGCGGAGTCCACACTGATCACTTCCACCGGCAGCTGTTGCCGTAAACGGATCGCCAGCTCAGTTTTGCCTGATGCGGTCGGTCCCATCAAAAAGAGGGCTGGTGGTAATTTAGTCATGATGGTCAAATGCGGCCATCGCCGCCTCAAGTTGTACAGGTTTAATCAGTGTTTGGTATTCCTGCCGCACGCGTTCGGCACACAAGTGCTCGATATCCGCCACCAGGCTCACCGCCTGCGACAAGCTCCAACGCTCCTGCTCGTCCTTGAGTTGTTCGGCCAACCACGCCACCAGCAACGCTATGTCTATGGTTGGGTCAGCACAGAGTTTATTCAATAGATGCGGAATAATTTGTTGTAAGTTGTGATGCCGTAGCGGTAATGGTACTGCGCGTACCAAGACTTTGTTACGCTCAGAGCTGTGTAAATCTAGCCCTAACTGCTGCAACAGCGCCTGCTGGCTACGAATACAGGTCACGTGCTCAGCGCTGAGCGTCAGTTGTAAGGGGATCAGCAGCGGCTGCGCTTTCAGTGGCTGTCCTTCTGGGGTTAGCTGCGCCTGCACGCGCCATAAGGCGGCGCGCGGTAAGCATAACAAGGCTAGCCCTTGGCTTTGCTCCAGCAACAAAAAACGGCCATTGACCACACTCAGCGCTCGCCCCAGCGAGCCTTGCGGCGCTCGGCAATCATTCACCTCTGGGCGCGGCTCTGGACGTTGAGCCGCGGTCGCCGGATGACCCCCTGCCGAATTGGCAGAATCTGAACGGGGATCCGCCCCAGTCGTGGCCACGGCAGACGGCGCGCTCGGAAACAACGTCGCGGCGGTTTGCGATACAGCTGCACTGTCTGCGGTATCAACTGGCGCAGGCTGCATCAGGCGAGCATAAGCCGCTGCCTGCTCGCGCGACACCGGTGCCGCTCCAGCGTACGAGCCAGTATAGCTACCATGGGCACCATAACCAGTGCTACGCTCGCGCACGCTCGCCGGATGAGCCTCTGCCGACGCCACACGCGCCGGTAGAGTATCGGTATATTCTCGCGGTGCATGCTCTCTCGATACATAGTCTCTCGGTGCAGAGTCGCTCGACGCACTGACCGCCGTAAACTCACTGCTGCCGGCAGCGGCGCGCGGCGTGGCATCTTGCAGAGCATCACGGGCAAAGTCAGCCGCATCAGAGGCAACCGTTGCCGCTGGGCTGGCATGTTGTAACGCGGTCAGCACCGCTTGGTAGATAAAATCATGTACCAGACGCGCCTGATGGAAACGCACTTCATGTTTAGCCGGATGCACGTTCACATCCACCTGATGCGGGTCTAACTCCAGATACAGCACAAAAGCCGGATGCTCAGAGTCTTGTAACAAGGTTTGGTACGCTTGCCGGATCGCATGATGGATCAGCTTATCGCGCATCATGCGGCCATTGACATAGCTGTACGCCATGTCATTTTGCGCCCGCGAGCCTTGCGGCGTACACACCCAACCGCTGATTTTCAGGTCGGCATGCTCCCACTCCACCGCGAGGGCATGTTGCAAAAACTCTTGTCCACACACCGCGGCTAAACGGCGCTCACGCTGCTCGGCATTCGCGGCGGCCCGATATTGGCGCAGCACTTTGCCGTTATGGCGCAAGATAAAGCTGACATCAAAACGCGCTAAGGCGATGCGGCGTACTACCTCGTCAATATGCGCCAGCTCGGTCTTTTCGGTACGCAAAAACTTGCGCCGCGCGGGGGTGTTGAAAAACAGATCCAACACTTCCAGCGTAGTACCCACCGGATGAGCGGCCGGTTTCACCGTTACCTGCATATCTCGCCCTTCGGCGTATGCCTGCCACGCTTCGCTTTGCGCCGCGGTACGTGAGGTCAGCGTCAGACGCGATACCGAACTGATACTGGCCAGTGCTTCGCCGCGAAATCCGAGACTGACAATCGCTTCCAGATCGTCGAGCGAGCTGATTTTACTGGTGGCATGGCGCGCCAACGCCAGCGCCAGTTGCTCTTTGTCGATACCACAGCCGTCATCACGAATTCGGATCAGCCGAGCACCGCCCTTTTCGATGTCGATCTCAATGCGGGTGGCTCCCGCATCCAGACTGTTTTCCACCAGCTCTTTAACCACCGACGACGGGCGCTCAACCACTTCACCGGCGGCGATCTGGTTGGCTAATTGCGGAGGCAAGATCTGGATAGGCATAGTTACTCCTGCGGAATTTTCAGACTCTGGCCGACATTCACCTGATCCGATTTCAGGTGGTTGTATTTACGCAGCTGCGACAAACCGACGCCATAGCGATCAGCGATGCCAGATAAGGTTTCACCGGCTTTGACCTTATGGTGACTTGGCCGCGCGCTTTCTTTGGTCTTACTGCTCGCCTTGCTGTGGTCTTGATCACTCTCTTTTGGCGCCGCGCCATCTAACGGGATCTTCAGTTTTTGCCCGACCTGCACCTGATTATTGTGCATTTGGTTGGCAAATTTAATGGTCTCCATCGAAACGGCGTAGCGCGCGGCAATCTTGCCCAGCGTGTCGCCACGCTGCACCTGATACACCTCTAACTTGCCACGCGACGGCGCTTTACTGCTGTCAGCGGCCGATTTACTGCTTACCGGTGCACTGGCTGCTTTGCCGGACGGCACTTTCAGTTTCTGCCCGACATTGACTTGATCGCGCTTGAGGTTGTTCAAGCTGCGCAGCTCAGCCAATGTGGTGTCGTATTTTTCCGCGATGCGCAGTAAGGTTTCACCACGCGTGACGGTATGAACGCTCGTGGCACTGGCCGCCGCACGACTGTCGACAACCGGCTCAGGCTGATCGACTACCGGTGGGCGTGGACGGCTCTCCGTGACCTCGGCCGAGCTGCTACTGGCTGCTGATGGCAATTTCAACTTCTGGCCGACCAACAGCTCACCGGACTTCATTCGGTTCAAGCGCTTCAAAGTCGCCACATCGGTATCATACTGCTCGGCAATGCGGGTCAGGGTTTCCCCACGTTTCACCACGTGTACCTGCGCTTTTGCCGCGCTACTGCTCACTTTAACCGGCGCTTTTTCGACAATCGGCCCTGGCTGATCAATATCGACCACCGGCGCTTTACTGCTGGCACTGCTACTGGCACTACTGCGTACCGGCTCAGGCTGACTGACGCTGCTGCTCCGCGCTGGCGGTTGTGGCGCCGGAGTACTGCGCGCTGCCGGATGATCACGGTAGTAACTGCGGATCCCGTGATAAATCGCGGTCGCCACTTTAGTTTGGTGCGAACTGCTACCTAACAAGCGCTCTTCGGTAGGGTTGGAGATAAATCCGGTTTCCACCAGCAATGACGGAATATCCGGCGAACGCAATACCCCGAGGCTCGCGTGCTCTGGACGACGCTTGTGCAGTGGCGAAATCCGCCCCATCTCGCGCAGTACCCGTGACGCCACATCGTAGCCAACACGCTGCGAATGTCCGAACTGCAGATCCAGTACGGTTTGACTCAGATAGCGGTCATTGTTGTTACCGGAGAGCACTTCACCGGCCCCACCGAGTAATTCGGATTGCTTTTCATGATCTTCCAGCCAGCGCCCCATCTCAGAGTTAGCGCGCCGGTTAGACAGCACCCACACCGAGGCACCTTTGGCACTGCGATTGGGCGCCGCATCCGCGTGGATAGAGACCAGCAGCTGCGCATCTTTCCCGCGCGCAATCTCCGAGCGTCCGCCCACCGAAATAAAGTAATCGCGCTCACGGGTCATCACGGCTTTAAAGTTACCGTCACGGTTAAGTAAGTCGCGCAATTTGGTGGCAATCGCAATCGTCACCTGCTTTTCGCGCAGGCCATTTTTGCCGATCGCGCCGGGGTCTTGTCCACCGTGGCCGGGGTCAATGGCGATCACGATCCGCTCGCTGCTACGCCCTGGCGTGCTGCGCAGCTCCTGACGGCTGTTGGTCGTCGCGCTGCTGCGGCTACTGCCGCTTTGTGGCTTGATGGTCAACACTACTTGGTATTTGTTGCCACCGCGCGATTCAGTCACCGCCTTGGCGTTGACCCGCTGCGATAACTCCATCACCAAACGCAATGTGCCGCCTTGTGGCGGCGTGCTGGTGCGGATGGTCTCCACCAATTTGCCGCGATAGCGCTTCGGCAGACTCATCTCTTTGCGTGTGTTACGCAGATCCAGCACCAGCCGATCCGGCCCGCTCAAGCTGAAATAGCCATAAGTGGGTTTGCCGGAGAAGCTCAAGGTCACCTGATTGCTGCCGCCGCTGCCGTCACGTACCGCAATATCCGTTAATACTGCCGCCCACAGCGGCAAGCCGATACTCCAGAGCAACAGCCCCAGAGCGAGTGGCCAGCGAGGTTTAATCCACATCCTTATTCGTCACTCAGGTGCTCAACCAGTTGTTGTCCGTATGGCGTGTTGGCCTGTAGCTGGGCTTGGCGTCCTTCACCGTCATAACGCAGAGTCAGGCTCAGATCCGGTGGCGGCAGGAACCCTTCGCCACGTTGCGGCCATTCCACCAGACACAAGGCGCGCTCGGTGAAATAATCCCGGATCCCCATGAACTCCAGCTCTTCCGGATCGGCGAGGCGATACAAGTCAAAGTGGTACACATCCCACTGGGGTAAGTTATACGGTTCGACCAGTGTGTAGGTCGGGCTTTTGACATTGCCAGCATGGCCGAGGGCTTGCAGAAAACCACGGCAAAAAGTGGTTTTACCGGCGCCTAAATCGCCATGCAGATACAACACAGTGGCCTGCGAACAGTGCAGTGCCAGACGGCGTCCCAGCTCTACGGTGGCAGCTTCATCCGCCAAATCAAAAGACACAGATTTCATCGTCATTGGTTATTAATTCTGATTGGATTATTTCTGGTTGGGATTCCCCAGCTGCCGCAGAACCGGTAATAAATCACTGGCCAGCATTCCGCGCATTCCCTGTAACGCACATTGGTCAGCCGCCGCGCCATGCAGTAATACTGCCGCGCAAGCCGCATCCTGTAAGGGATCAGCTGTACCTTCCGTAGCTTCGTTATGCAGATCATAGCATTGCCGCGCGTAAATACAGAGAGTCTGTGCCAAAAGCGCTGCACAAATGCCACACAAAACATCGCCGCTGCCACCGGAAGCCATTCCCGGATTTCCGACATCGGCTAGCGCAATATGTTCCCGATTCGCAATTAAGGTTCCGGCACCTTTGAGGATCACCACGCCGCCCCAACGCTGTTGTAACTGGCGCACAGCGGCAAAACGGTCTTGTTCGATATCCGCAATTGAGCAGCCTAACAGACGCGCAGCCTCCCCTGGATGCGGGGTCAGTATATGGTTAGCGCGATGACGCGGCTCAGTACCCGCACTGCGCGCGCCGGCTTGATTGGCTTGATCTAAAAAACGTAATGGATTGGAGGCCAGCACATTCAGCGCATCCGCATCCCAGATCGTTGGTTTACCCGCGGCCTGCACCGCCGCCACGATATCCTGCGCCCAGAGGCCTTGCCCTAAACCCGGTCCGCACGCAATCACGTCCGCCCACGCTAACGCTTCTTGCAGCGCGACAGGAGTATAAACGTGCGCCATCACTTCTGGGCAGCGGATGAGCAATACCGGTACATGTTCGGCGCGCGTCAGTACCCGCACCAAGCCAGCACCGCTTCGCAGCGCCGCTTCTGCCGCCAAACACACCGCGCCGCCGGTGCCCAGCTCACCGCCAAGCACCAACACCTTGCCATGTTCGCCTTTGTGGCTACAGGGCCTACGCGCCGGTAAATAGCGCGCTAAATCCGCGTGCGACAGGCGCAGCCATGGCGAAGAGTGAGTTGCCAGCCACGCATCAAGCCCGAGCGCGGCATAATACACCGCGCCGGTATAATCGCGCGCCTGACCGGTAAACAGCCCACGTTTGAGCGCCACCAGCGTTAACGTGGCCTTGGCGCGCACCGCAACACCGGCCACCGTGCCGCTGTCGGCTTGTAACCCCGACGGGATATCTAACGCCAGCACCGGCATAGAGTGAGTATTCACCCACCGGATAACCTTGGCCAATTCAGGGCGCACTGCGCCGCGCACACCAATGCCCAGCAGTGCATCAACCACCAAATCGGCTTGGGTGTCTAACCGCGCCAGATCATGCAGCAGATGACCGCCTTGCGCCAACCACGCCTGCAATGCTTGCTGCGCCGGTTGCACCAGCGTTTGCCCCGCAAAGGGGGGCATATAGACACTGACGCGCACACCCGCTTGGGCAGCCAGCGCCGCCAAGACCAATCCATCGCCGCCGTTATTGCCGTTGCCGCATACAATCACCAGACTACGCAGGTCAGGGTAATGCTGCGCAATCCACTGCCATGCAGCGGCGCCCACACGCTGCATCAGTTGCCACAATGAGATCCCCTGCGCCGCCGCAGCCTGCTGTTCGGCCCGACGGACCCACGCGGTATCGTATAAGGAATGTGGTAAACTGGACGCTATCTGTGCTGCTGCATCTTCACAACGAATTGATCTATCCATGACATCATCATCCGCCACGCCTGCGGCCCCTGATTTGGTTCAGTTGGCCCAATCTATCAAGCAATGGGGTAAATCGCTAGGTTTCCAGCAGGTTGGCATTTGCCTGCCAGACTTGCGTGAACACGAGCCACGCCTGCAAGCGTGGCTGGACAATCACTACCATGGTGAGATGGGGTGGATGGCGAGCCACGGCATGATGCGCGCACACCCTAGCGAATTGCATCCCGGTACGCTACGGGTGATCAGTGTGCGGATGAATTATCTCCCGCCCGATGCCCATTTTGCCAAAGTGCTGCGCGATCCGCTGAGCGGCTACATCAGCCGTTATGCGCTGGGGCGCGATTACCACAAATTATTGCGCCAGCGTCTCAAACAGTTGGGCGAAAAAATCCAAGCCGAAGTCGGCGCATTAGGCTTTCGCCCGTTTGTGGACTCCGCCCCCATTTTGGAGCGGCCACTGGCCGCCAATGCCGGCCTTGGCTGGGTTGGTAAACACTCACTATTGCTTAATCGTGAAGCAGGCTCATGGTTTTTCTTGGGCGAGTTATTGGTGGACTTGCCGCTGCCGGTCGATACACAGGTAGAGCAAGAGTGCGGGCGCTGCGTGGCCTGCATGACCACCTGTCCGACCGGCGCGATTGTCGCGCCTTATGTGGTCGATGCACGGCGCTGTATCAGCTACCTGACCATCGAATCAGACAGCGCTATTCCGCTCGAACTGCGCCGTGCGCTGGGTAACCGCATTTATGGCTGTGATGACTGCCAGCTAATCTGCCCGTGGAGCCGAGTCGCACCGCTGACCGAAGAAGCCGATTTTTCACCGCGCGCGCATTTGCACACCCCGCAATTGCTAACCCTATGGCAGTGGGATGAAGCCACCTTCTTGCGTCTGACCGAAGGCTCGCCGATTCGACGAATCGGACATCGCCGCTGGCTGCGTAATCTGGCCGTAGCGCTGGGTAACGCCCCGTATCAGGCCGACATCGTGCTGGCCTTGCAAAGTCGCTTAGGGGCAGATGAGTTAGTGGATGAGCACATTCAGTGGGCGCTGGACGAACAGTGGCAAAAACGCAGTGTCTTAGCCATTAGCGTACAACCTGCAACCGAACAAAACATCAACGCCAGTTCGGTGCAGACAACCCAACAGCGCCGTCTGGTGCGCGCCATCGAAAAAGGATTGCCACGCGATGCTTAATTTTCTCTGCAACGCCACCGCCGATAATTCCTACGCTTAGCCACAACCTATGCAACACCCAATCTGCATCGGCGCGAAACGGATCACTAATTATCACAGTCGTGATTGACGGATGCACCGCAAGGCGTTCTTACACTGGGGATATGTGGATAACAATTTAAAGCAGGGCGTAAACCGACGCGCAGGCAAGTGGCCAGTTTTAGTGATGCAGCACAGGAAAATCCCGTGATTACGCAGGATTAGCGGCTTCCACGGGCAAAGTTCAGCATAAAAAGCTGACTTTCTGCAGTGGTTCAGTAGGCGTAAAGCTGTGGATAACTCTGTTTACAGGTGCGGCAACACCACGCGCCACAGCGCATAGACCCGCTTGTGTATAACGGTCTGAACACAGAGGAAAACAGTTAAAGAATCCGCAGACGACAAAAAGCCCTCGAGGGCTATTCAGATTCGATTTTTTGTGACGAAGATAACGTGGAACCGGTGAGACGATTGGAGCGGGAAACGAGACTCGAACTCGCGACCCCGACCTTGGCAAGGTCGTGCTCTACCAACTGAGCTATTCC